>NZ_JBSGXU010000048.1:0-46531 GCF_053610205.1 Streptomyces sp. NPDC054932
GACGGGTGCGATCTTCGGTGGTGAGCACTCGGCGCACTACTACTTCAAGGACTTCTGGAACGCGGACACGGGCATGCTGGCTGCGCTGCACGTGCTGGCGGCGCTCGGTGGTCAGGACGGTCCGCTCTCCGCGCTGGTGGCGTCCTACGACCGGTACGCGGGGTCGGGGGAGATCAACTCCACCGTCGCGGACCAGGCGGCCCGTCTCGCGGCGGTGAAGGAGACCTTCGGCGCCCGTGAGGGTGTGGAGCTGGACGAGCTCGACGGCCTGACGGTGACGGGTCGGGACTGGTGGTTCAACGTGCGTGCCTCCAACACCGAGCCCCTGCTGCGGCTGAACGTCGAGGCCCGCGACGGGGCCACCCTGGACAGGATCCGCGACGAGGCCCTCGCCCTCATCCGCGCCTGAGCCGACCGGTACCCGGCGCGGCCGGGTACCTCCGCAGCACGCCCGCGCTCAGGCGGACTGCCGACCGTCGAGCTCTGCGCACTCCGGCCGCTCCCGCAGGGCCGGTACTCCCTTGTACGCGTACGCGGCCGACATCAGCGTCATGTGATGGTGCCAGCCGGGGAAGGAGCGCCCCTCGAAGTCGAGGAGACCGAACTCGTCCGCCAGCGGGCCGAGGACGGCGGCGGACCGGGCCGACCGCCGCAGCAGGTGCAGCAGGTCGTCCATCCGGTGGCGGTTCATGTTGGTGAGCCACACCGGCCCGGCGCTCCCGCCGCTCCCGGCCCTCCCGCCCGGCCCCTGACGCCGTTCGCCGAACATCCGGTAGATCTGGTGCGTCCCCCGGACTCCCGGCTCCCCGTCCGGCACCCGGACCAGGGCCGAGTGGATGAGCTGGCGCCGCGGCCGCGCGTCGGCGCCGCCGAGCGGCGCCGCGTACGGGTGGCTGGTGTTGCCCAGGCGGGCGAAGTCGCCCGCGGTGGTGCCGTGTCCGGGGGGCCGGGCGGCATCGCCGCGGTGCGTCGCGCCGGCGGCCCGGACCACGAGGGTCGGCGGTACGGACACCAGGAAGTCGTGGCCGCGGCGGCCGAGTACGCCGATCAGGGCGGCGGCGCCGCCGAGGCGGCTGAGGTCGGCGACCACCGGGGGACGGGCCGACGAGGTACGGGCCGCGATCGAGTCGGCGAGCTCCAGTACGAGGGCCTCCGGGGTCTGATGGGTGACCTCGGGTCCGATGCGTGCCCGGCGGCGCAGGACGGGATCCGTCACCCAGGCCTCGGGGAGCGCCAGCCGCCAGTCGACGGGCACGCTCATGCCGTCCAGCGACAGGAACAGGCAGAAGCCCAGCTGGCAGTTGACGATGCGTCCGGCGACGGGGTCGAAGCGGCGGTGCACGCCGACCGAGTGTTCACCCCGCTTGGGGAAGCACACCTGCCCGATCGTCCAGGCCCGCACCGGGTGCCGTTCCTCCACCCAGCGGAGCAGTTCGGTGCGGGCCGGATTCCAGTCCCAGGGGCTCGCGTTGATGAACTGCTGCAGGGACTGGGAGGCGGTGGGCGACTCGGTGACGGACGCCGCGAGCCTGCGTACGGATTTCTTCCCCGGGGTGGTGAGCAGTCCTTGCAGGTAGACCCGGGCCCAGCCGCGCTGGTCGGCTCTCGGTAAGTGACCGAAGAGGCGTTGCGTGAACCCGGCCAGGTCGGTGTCACCGGCAGGCAGAGGTCTGGTCCTTGTCCGTGTCGTCATCTGTCTCCCCCTCCACTGTGGACATCAGGCGTGCGCCGTCGTACTCGGTAGAATACAGAACGTTCGTTTTTTTTCTAGCGAACATGTGGCGTCCACCCCACGACTTCGGCACGTTGGAGGCTGAGGCCGGCGGCGCCGGTGACGGGGCCGGCGCGGGGCGGCCGGTCATGGGCGCTTCTTCGTCAAGTCGGCGTTGTGGGCGGTCGGTGCCGGGGCGAGGCTGGAGGTCGCCATCTCCCTGCGGGCGCAATGGCGAGTGAGGAACGACCTGGATGGCAGTGATGGCGCAGTGGTGAAGCAGGAGCGCGGCGTACGCACCCGAAATCATTTGATCTCGGTGGCCGCCGCTGAATTCGACCGCAATGGGTACGACGGGACCTCGCTTTCCCGGCTGAGCCGCTCAGCCGGAATTTCGATCGGGGCTCTCACCTTTCACTTCGCGGCGAAGGGGGAGTTGGCTTCGGCCGTCGAGGATTCGGGGCGGGCCGCCACCCGCAGAGTGGTCGAGGGAGTGACGGCCCGCGGTGGCCCGGCGCTGGACACCGTCTCCGCGCTGGTCCTCGCCCTGGGCCGGCTGATCGAGGCGGACGCGGCCGTACGTGCCGCGGCGCGGCTGACCCAGGAGCGCGTCGGCGCCGGACCCGACTGGTGCGGGTGCTGGCTCCCGGAAGTCAGGGAGCTGATGGAGCAGGCCGCGGAAGAGGGGCAGCTCGACCCGAAGGTCGATCCGCGTCCCGCTGCCCTGCTGACGGCGCATCTGGTGGGGGGAGTCGTCGCCAGGGCGCGCCGGGGCCGGGGCGAGCGCCCCGGCACGGCGCCCGGTGAGCTCGGGGACCTGTGGCGGCTCATCCGGCGGGGAATCGCGGCGCCGACGGATGCGGAAATGCCCAAGTAGGACTGAAGGCGGGGTAATTCAAGCCGGTCGGGCGCGGTGCGTTCTAGCGTCAGTGGCATGAATTCCACACCTCACCGGATAACCAAGGCAGTGATCCCCGCCGCGGGACTCGGCACACGATTCCTCCCGCTGACCAAAGCCACCCCGAAGGAAATGCTTCCGGTGGTCGACAAGCCGGCCATTCAGTACGTGGTGGAAGAGGCCGTCGCGGCGGGGATGTCCGACATCCTCATGGTCACCGGACGCAACAAGCGGCCGCTCGAGGACCACTTCGACCGCAACCACGAGCTGGAGGAGGCCCTCCAGCGCCGGGGTGATCAAGACAAACTCAAGAGCGTCTGCGCCTCCACCGAGCTCGCCGACATCCACTACGTGCGCCAGCGGGACCCCAAGGGCCTCGGGCACGCCGTCCTGTGCGCCGCGCCCCACGTGGGGCAGGAGCCCTTCGCCGTCCTCCTGGCCGACGACCTGATCGACCCCCGTGACCCCCTGCTCGCCCGCATGACAGCGGTGCGGGAGCGGCTCGGCGGCAGCGTCGTGGCCCTCATGGAGGTGGAGCCGCAGTCGATCCACCTGTACGGATGCGCCGCGGTGGAGGGGGCGGCGGACGGCGACGGCGTCCGCATCACCGACCTGGTGGAGAAGCCCGAGCCCGCCGCCGCGCCCAGCAACCTGGCCATCATCGGCCGTTACCTCCTCGACCCCGAGATCTTCGAGGTCCTGCGGGCCACGAGCCCCGGACGCGGCGGCGAGATCCAGCTCACGGACGCGCTGCGCGCACTGGTCCGGGCCGGACGCCCCGTGCACGGCGTCGTCTTCTCCGGCCGGCGCTACGACACCGGGGACCGGGCCGAGTACCTGCGCGCGACGGTCAGGCTCGCCTGCGAGCGCGAGGATCTGGGCCCCGAATTCCGGGCCTGGCTGCGGGAGTTCGTGCGCGCGGGCGAGCTCGCGGGGGTCTGAGCCCCCGCCCGGTGGGCGACCGGGGAATTTCCGCGATCGCCCACCCCTCCGGCCCTCCCCGGCATCAACTTGCCGAAATCTCAACGGGGTTCGGGCTCCCGATTGGTTACCGAACGGTAATTACGTAATTTCTTCCCCGGGGCCGCCGAACGGAGCGGCGCCCGAACCACCGAGTGCTGGAAGGAGGTGAACTTCATGGAGGAGCCGAACCCCTGGCACGCGGCGCAGACCCCCGACGTCGCGGTCGAGGTACCGGTCGGTGCACTGCTCGCCGCGGATTCCCCCCGCACCGTCCACGTGGACGAGAGCCATGCACAGGCTCTCGCGCAATCCGGCCGGACGCTGCCGCCGCTGCTCGTGCACCGCCCGACCATGCGGATCATCGACGGGACGCACCGGTTGCGGGCCGCCGTACTGCGCGGGCAGGACACGGTGGGCGTGACGTACTTCGACGGCAGTGCCGAGGACGCCTTCGTGATCGCGGTCCAGGCCAACATCAGCCACGGACTCCCGCTGACCCAGGCGGAACGGACCACCGCGGCATTGCGCATCCTGCGGTCCCACCCGGACTGGTCCGACCGCGGCATCGCGCGGCGGACCGGCCTGGCGGCCAAGACCGTCGGGACGCTGCGACGCCGCGAGACCCCGGGGCCCGCGCCGCCGGGCCGCGTCGGCCAGGACGGCCGCATCCGGCCGGCCGATCCGGTCCGTGGCCGGGAGGCCGCGGCCCGGCTGCTGGCCGGCCGTCCCACCGCGTCCCTGCGGCAGATCGCGCGGGAGGCGGGCATCGCGCCCTCGACCGTACGGGACGTGCGGCGCCGGATCGGAGAGGGCGCGGACCCCGTACCGGCCGCCCAGCGGCGCTCCGGCAACACTCCGGCCCCCGCACTGCCCGCGGTTCCCGCCCGGGGCCGCGGGCAGCCACTGCCCGTACTGGTCACCAGCCTGTGCAAGGACCCCCTGCTCAGGCTCAGCGAGGCGGGCAGGCTCCTGCTGCGCATGCTCGACCTCCAGGTGAGCGGACTGCGCCAGTGGGAGCGGATCGTCGCCGCAATACCCCCGTACCGCGTCGAGACGGCCGCCGCCGCGGCCGCCCAGTGCGCGCGGGACTGGCAGGAACTGTCCGAAGAACTGAGGCGCCGCGCCTCGGCGCACACCCCTGCCTGAGCCGGCTTGTCCGGCGAGTACCGGCCTTCGAGCTGGAAGGCCTCAGTTGTGATCGAAAGGATGTATGGCGATGTCGGTTGTCGAGGGTGCGCGTGTTGACGCGGGTTCAGGGGAGGGGGGAGGAGCCGGGGGGCCTGTTCGTCTGGACGGGCGTTTGAAGCTGGTTCTTGTGGTGCTGCTGGTGGCGCAGTTCATGCTGGCGGTTGATTTCTCGATTCTGAACGTGGCGTTGCCGGTGATCGGTGACGGGCTCGGTTTCTCGTTGTCGAATCTGCAGTGGATCGCGACGTCGTTCGCGTTGTGTGCTGCGGGCTTCACGTTGCTGTTCGGGCGGGTGGCGGATCTGTTCGGGCGTCGGCGGCTGTTCCTGGTGGGTCTGGCGGTGCTGGGCCTGTCGTCCCTGGCGGGTGGTCTGGCGAACAGTCCGGAGATGCTGATCGTCGCCCGTGTCTTCCAGGGCCTCGCGACGGCGGCCGTCACGCCGGCGGGCCTGTCCCTGCTCACCACCTCGTTCCCCGAAGGGCCCCTGCGCCAGAAGGCGTTGGGTCTCAACGGTGCGCTGATGTCGGCGGGGTTCACGACGGGCGCGATCCTGGGTGGTGTCCTGACGGATCTGCTGTCGTGGCGGTGGGCGTTCTTCATCAACGTCCCTGTGGCTCTGGCGGTGTTGTTCATCGCTCCGGCGGTGATCAAGGAGTCTCGTCCGTCGGTGCGTCCGAAGCTGGACGTGCCGGGTGCGACGGCGGTGACGCTGGGTCTGCTGGCTCTGATCTACGGGTTGACGCAGGCGGGTGAGCACGGTTGGGGTGCCCCGTCGGCGCTGGGCTGGCTGGCCGCGGGTGTGGTGCTGCTGATCGTCTTCTATGCGATCGAGGCGAAGAGTTCGGCTCCGCTGGTGCCGGTGAGCGTGTTGAAGAAGAAGACGGTCGCGTGGGGGAACATCGCGGGTCTGATCGCGTTCCTGACGGAGACCAGTCTGGTGTTCCTGATGACGCTGTATCTGCAGGAGGTGCTGGACTTCTCGCCGCTGACGGCGGGTCTGTCGTTCGGCGTGCTGGGTGTGGGCACGGTGATCGGTGGTTCGATCGCACCGCGGGTGATCGGTGCGGTGGGCACGCGTTCGACGCTGATCATCGGTGGTGTGCTGCAGGCGGTGGCGACGTTGAGCCTGGTGGCGCTGGGTGAGACGTCTGCGTCCATGTGGCTGCTGCTGGTCGCGACGTTCGCGGGTGGTGTCGGCAACATGCTGGTGATCGTTGGGTTCATGGTCACGGCGACGACAGGTCTGCCGGATCACGAGCAGGGCATGGCGACGGGGCTTGCGACGATGACGCAGCAGATCGGCATCACGATGGGCACGCCCATCATGTCCGCGGTCGCGGCGGCCAACACCGACATCCACGCCGGCATCACCACCGCGGTCATCGTCAACACCGCCGTCGTGGTGGTCGGGATCCTCACCACCGTCCTCTTCCTCCGCGCCAAGGCCGCGAAGGACGTCGCCGCCGGCTGATTCGCCGGCCGAAGAGATCCCCCCTCACCCCGGGAAGTGTCCCGGCACGGTCGTCCGACCACTCCCGTCGACCGTGCCGGGTCGCCTCTCTCCTCCTCAAGGAACGTGATGGACCTCCGTATCGAAGACCGCGTGTACCTCGTGACCGGCGCGTCGTCCGGCATCGGCGAGGCAACCGTCCGCCTGCTGGCCGCCGAGGGCGCCACCGTCGTCGGCGTCGCCCGCAAGCCCTGGAGCACCGAAGCCCTCGGCGACCGGGTCAGCACCGTCGCCGCCGACCTCACCGACCCGGCCGCCGCCGGCCACGTGGCCGCCACGGTCATCGAACGCCACGGCCGGCTCGACGGTCTCGTCAACAACGTCGGCGTGCTGGAGTCCCGTACCGGCTTCCTCGACGTGACCGACGAGCAGTGGAAGAACACCTTCGAGGTCAATTTCCACTCCGCCGTCCGTATGACCCGCGCGGCCCTGCCCGCGCTCCTGGACACCGGAGCGGGCACCGTCGTGCACATCGCCAGCGAGGCCGCCCGCTTCCCCGCCCCGGGCATCGTCGACTACGCCGCCACCAAAACGGCCCTGCTGTCCCTGTCCAAGTCCCTCGCCGCGGAGTTCGGCGCACGCGGCGTGCGCTCCAACGTGGTCTCGCCCGGACCCACCCGGACCGCGCTCTTCGATGCACCCGGCGGCTTCGCCGAGCAGCTCGGCGAGCGGTTCGGCCTCCCGGCCGACGAGGCCGTCGAGCACTTCATCCGCGAGGTGCGCCGACTGCCCAGCGGTCGCATCGGTACCCCCGACGACGTCGCCGGTGTCGTCGCGTACCTGCTCTCGCCCCTCGCGGGCCAGGTCACCGGCGCCGAGTGGAGCGTCGACGGCGGCGCCCTGCGACAGGTCTGACCGGGCCGATGCGTGCCTCCCTCCTCGCCCTCGCCATAGGTGCCTTCGGCATCGGGACGACCGAGTTCGTCATCGTCGGTCTGCTCCCGGAGGTCGCCGACGACCTGTCCGTCTCCATCCCCTCCGCCGGCATGCTGGTCACCGGCTACGCCCTCGGCGTGGTCGTCGGCGCGCCGCTGATGACCGCGGCCGGTGCCCGGCTGCCGCGCAAGACCATGCTCGTCGTGCTGATGGCCGTCTTCATCGCGGGCAATCTGCTCTGCGCCCTGGCCGGCGACTACACCGCCCTCATGGGCGGGCGGTTGATCGCCGCCCTGACGCACGGCGCGTTCTTCGGGATCGGGTCCGTCGTCGCCGCCGACCTGGTGGCCCCCGACCGGCGGGCCAGTGCCATCGCCCTGATGTTCACCGGACTCACCCTGGCCAATGTGCTCGGAGTCCCGCTGGGCACCTTCCTGGGGCAGGAGTTCGGCTGGCGCTCGACCTTCTGGGCGGTCACCGGCATCGGCATCGTCGGACTGCTCGGCCTCCTCACCCTGGTCCCGGCGCAGCCGGCGCCGGAACGCGGAGCCCTGCGCGGTGAACTCGCCGTCTTCCGCAAACCCCAGGTGTGGCTGGCGCTGACCACGACGGTCCTCGGCTTCGGTGGCGTCTTCGCCTCCTTCACCTACCTCGCGCCGATGATGACGGAGCTGGCCGGCTTCTCCGACGGCGCGGTCGCCTGGCTCCTCGTGCTCTTCGGCGTCGGGCTCTGCGTCGGCAACGTCCTCGGCGGCCGGGCCGCCGACCGGGCCCTGATGCCCAGCCTGTACCTCATCCTGGGCGGCCTCTGCCTGGTGCTGGTGATCTTCACCTTCACCTCGCGGGCCGCCGTCCCCGCCGCGATCACCCTGGCCGCCTTCGGGGCGATCGGTTTCGCGACGGTGCCGCCGCTGCAGGCACGCGTGATGCAGCAGGCCGCCGGGGCCCCGGCCCTCGCCTCCGCGGCGAACATCGCGGCCTTCAACCTCGGCAACGCCCTCGGTGCCTGGCTCGGCGGTCTCGCCGTAGCCCATGGCCTGGGGTGGACCGCGCCGACCTGGATCGGCGCGGGACTCGCCGCGGCCGGTCTCGGCACCGCGGCGCTCTCCGGCCGGCTCGACCGCGGGAGCCCTGGGCCGCACCCGCGACCGCACCCGCACCCGCACCCGGACGGGGAGCCGGACACGGAGCTCCCCACCGCACCACTCACGACCGCACCGGGTGCCGGGCACGGCACCCACCCCATCGTCGAACAGAAGTCGAGGTAGACGCACATGAACGGTGTCGATCGCCGGACCATGCTCACCCGCAGCGCGGCCGTCGTCGGAGGTGCGGCGGTGGCCGGCGCACTGTCCGGCCCCGTGGCCGCTGCAGCCGCCCCCGCCGACTCCGGGGCCGCGGCCGTGGCCGCCGGGACCGGATCCGTCGTCAGGCCGGGTGATCCGCGCTACGAAATGCTGACCACCGGCAACAACCAGCGCTTCGTGGCCCGCCCGGACTACATCAAGATGGTCCGCTCGACCGCGGACGCCGAACGGGCGCTCAGAGACGCGGTCCGGGCGGGCAAGCGGGTCTCGGTGCGCAGCGGGGGCCACTGCTTCGCCGACTTCGCCGCGCATTCCGGCACCCAGGTCATCATCGACTTCTCGGAGATGACGCACGTCGGGTACGACCCGAAGTTCCGCGCGTTCGTCGTCGAGGCCGGCGCCCGCCTGATCAACGTGTACGAAGCCCTGTACAAGGGCTGGGGCGTCACCATCCCCGGCGGCATCTGCTACAGCGTCGGAGCCGGCGGGCACATAGCCGGCGGTGGCTACGGCCTCCTCTCCCGGGCCCACGGCCTGGTCGTCGACCACCTCTACGCCGTGGAGGTGGTGGTGACGGACGGGAGGGGCGGCGTGCGCACGGTCGTGGCCACCCGGGAGAAGAACGACCCGAACCGTGAGCTGTGGTGGGCGCACACGGGCGGGGGCGGCGGCAACTTCGGTCTGGTGACCCGCTATTGGTTCCGCTCCCCGGACGCGAGGGGCTCCGTACCCTCCGAGCAGCTGATCTCCCCGCCGTCGAAGGTCCTGGTGAGCGCCGTCGACTTCCCCTGGGAGCAGCTGACGGAGGCGAAGTTCACCCGGCTGCTGAAGAACTTCGGGGCCTGGCACGCCGCCAACAGCGCGCCCGACTCCCCGTACCGCAACCTCTCCAGCCTGTTCAACGTCAGTTCCAAGGCGCACGGCAGCCTGGGCATGTTCACCCAGGTCGATGCGACCGTGCCGAACGCGAGAAAGCTGCTGGACGACTATCTGGCGGCCATCACGGCCGGTACGGGAGTCATCCCGAAGGCACTCACCCGCCCCACCGGAGAGCTGCCGGCGATGCCGCAGTTCGCGGAGCCCAGGACCCTGCCCTGGCTCCAGGCCACCAGACTGGTCGGCACCAACAACCCGGTCATCACCAACCCCACCTCACGCGGCGCCCACAAGTCCGCGTACATGCGGAAGAACTTCACCGACCACCAGATCTCCGCGCTCTACCGGTACATGAGCCGGCCGGACTTCAAGAATCCGGACACCATGCTCGTGCTCTTCTCCTTCGGCGGCCAGGTCAACGCCGCTGCACCGGACGCCACGGCCAACGCGCAGCGCTCGTCCATCTTCAAGATGTGCTTCCAGACCTTCTGGCAGGAGGAGGGCGAGGACGCGTACTACCTGGGCTGGCTGCGTGACCTCTACGAGGACTTCTTCTCGGCGACCGGTGGCGTGCCGCTGATCGACGACAGCACCGACGGCTGCTACATCAACTATCCCGACCGTGACGTCACCGACCCCCGCCGCAACCGGTCCGGTGTGCCGTGGCAGACGCTCTACTACAAGGACAACTATCCGCGCCTGCAGCAGGTGAAGAGGAAGTACGACCCGTCCGACTTCTTCCGCCACTCCATGTCCATCAAGCCCGCCGCCCGGGGCTGACCTCGCCCCGAGGCGTCATCCCTGGTCACAAGCCCCGCACTCCGGTCCCCGGAGTGCGGGGCTTGTGTCGTTCCCGTTCAACCGTTCGAGCTGTCACGGGCGTTCGTTGACTCCCCGGCCCGCTCCGGGAAAGCTGAGTCCTGGCCGGAAAGAGGGCAGCTGAAAAGCCCCTCGCAGTGAGATCCGATCCCCTGGCCACCACCCGTCGACAGGCCCTCGGCACCGCCGTGCCGCGCCCTCGTACGCCCCGCCACGGCTCGATTCCCAACGCGTCAGAAAGTAGGAGAAGCCATGCGTTCCGTCGCCGTAGTCCTCGGCACCCGGCCGGAAGCCATCAAGTTCGCGCCGGTCATCCGCGCCCTCCAGGACGACCCGCGCTTCGAGCCCGTCGTGATCTCCACCGGGCAGCACCGCCAGATGCTGGACGAGACCCTCGACGCCTTCGGCCTCAACGCCGACGTCGACCTGAAAGTGATGGCCCCCAAGCAGACCCTCTCCCAGGTCACCTACCGCTCGCTGCGCGGCCTGGAGGACTACTTCGCCACCGCGCCGGCCGACGCCGTCCTGGTCCACGGCGACACCGCCACCACCCTCACCGGGGCCCTGGCCGGATTCCACCAGCGCATCCCCGTCGTCCACGTCGAGGCCGGACTGCGCAGCGGCCGGCTCGGCTCGCCCTTCCCCGAGGAGGGCAACAGACGGCTGGTCGCGCAGGTCGCCGCCCTCCACCTGGCGCCCACCCCCGGCAACCTGGCGAACCTGCTGCGCGAGGGCATCGCCGCCGACACGATCACGGTCACCGGCAACACCGTCATCGACGCCCTGCGCTGGGCCAGCGGCCGTGCCGGGAGCTACGGCGACCCGGCCCTGGCCGACCTCGACCTCGACCCGCGCCGGGTCGTCCTGGCCTCCGCGCACCGCCGCGAGGCATGGCCGCACCTGCCGGAGATCGGCCGGGCCCTGGCCCGCATCGCCGACGAGCCCGGTGTGCGCGTCGTCGTCCCGCTGCACCGCAACCCCGTGGTCCGCGAGGCGCTGCTCCCGCACATCGGCAGCCACCCGGGCATCACCGTCACCGATCCGCTGCCCTACCTCAGCTTCTGCAAGCTCATGGGCCGCGCCGACCTCATCGTCTCGGACAGCAGCGGCAGCCAGGAGGAAGGGCCCGCGCTCGGCAAGCCCACCCTGGTCCTCGGCGACGTCACCGAGCGCTCCGAGGCCATCGTCGCCGGCACCGCCTGCCTCGTCGGCACGGCCACCGACGGCATCGTCGCCCACACCCTGGAGCTGCTGCGCGACCGGGCCGCCTACGACCGGATGGCCAACGCCGCCAACCCGTACGGCGACGGACGCGCCACCGAGCGCACGGTCGCCGCCCTCGCCCACTTCTTCGGGCTGGGCCCCGCGCCCGAGCCCTTCGTCCCCGACAGCGCCGTCGACGAGCTCAGCGTCGAGCTCGCCCGGACCGCCGACTTCGCCCGCACCTGACCCCCGGAGAGGAAGCCGCCGCATGAGCGCCACCCCGTCCGCCGTCGAACGCCCGCTGCACTTCAGCACCCCGTACCTGAGGGCCGCACTCGTCCGCGACGCCGTGGACTACACCGTCGAAGGCCGCACCATCGTCGTCAACCCCGGTGTGACGCCCGTGACCATCGCGGAGGAACCGCGCAAGACCATCCCCCCGCTCTCCTCGACCGTCCTCGCCGACACCCGCATCGAGAAGGCCGACGCGCTCCTCCTCCTGCGCACCGCCCCCGACGGCACCGACATCACCGGCATCACCGCGGAACCCGGCTGGTCCCACCTCGCCGACCTCCTCGCCCCCGGCGAGTTTCCCCGCGAGACCGCCCTGTACCGCAGCCTCCAGGACGACATCAACACCGTCCTGTTCGACCCGGCGCACGTACTCGGCGAGCGCGAGACCTCCATGGACCTGCGCGAGTTCAACGTCCGCGCCAACCTCTGGTTCTCGCCCGCCGGCACCGACTGCGCCGTCCACAACCAGCACGACTTCATCGAGGTCCACACCCAGGTCCACGGCCTGGGCCGGATGCAGCGCTTCCGGGACCGGGACCACGCCTCGCTCTACCAGGACGTCCTGATGAGCCCCGGCTACACCACCCCGGACCCGTTCTGCGCCACTGGCCCCCAGTGCACCTACCACTACCCCTGGCACCAGTACCGGGCCGACACCGACTGCATCTGGCTCGCCATCGAGTACCACCCCGTACCCCGCGCGCTGCGCACCCTCCACCCCGCGACCGTCCTCACCCCCCTGGAGAACCGCTCATGACCGCCACCGGCACCGGCAAGAACCCCGAGACCGTCCTGCGCGCCCCGAAGTTCACCGCCGAGATCGTCGCCGACCAGCTCCGCGACGGCTACTGGCTCGAGGCGCCCGACATCGACGGGGACGGCAAGCCCGACCTGTTCGGCTACGGGCTGCGGCTGGGCGAGATCTACTGGTACGCCAACGACGGCGACTGGACCCGCCGGCTGATAGCCGACCGGATCAAGATGCCCGTGGGCGCCGACTTCGCCGACGTCAGCGGCAACGGCCACCCCGACGTCATCGTCTGCTACGACCTGTACGGCCCGATCGGCACGATCCACGACGCCAACACCGAAGGCGGCAAGATCGACTGGCTGGAGAACCCGGGCACCCCCGACAAGGACGAGTCCCGCTGGAAGCGCCACTACGTCGGCCGCGCCACCGGCATGCACCGCCTGCGCGCCGGGCACTTCACCCGCACCGACCGGCTCCAGATCATCGGCCTCCCGATCGTCGCCAAGGAGGACGTCCACGCCGTACTGCCCGTCGTGCTGTTCACCCAGCCCGACGACGTGCACACGGCGCAGGAGTGGCCGATGACCGTCATCGACGACAGTCACTTCCGGATGATCCACGGCGCCGAGAAGAAGCAGGGCCTGATCCCCGGCTCCGAGCTCGAATCCCTGCTGCTGGCCTCCGACGAGGGCGTCACCTGGCTCTGGTTCGACGAAGCCCGCCAGGAGTGGGTCCGCGAGCTGATCGGCACGGGCGAGCTCACGCAGTTCGAGCAGACCGGCTTCCGCGGCAGCGGCGACCTCAACGCGGGCCGCCTCGGCGACGACCCGATGGCGTACGTCGCCGCCATCGAGCCCTTCCACGGCAACACCGTGGCCGTCTACACGAAGGCCGCGGACGACGAGGGCTGGAACCGCGTCCTGCTCGACGTGTACGGCGACCCCAACGAGAACGGCGAGGGCCCCGGCCACCAGATCGTCTGCGCCGACTTCGACGGCGACGGCGACGAGGAGTTCCTCGTGGCCCTGCGCGGACCGTGGCCCTGGCAGGGCGTCATGTACTACAAGGCGATCGACGCCGCCAACGGCGTCTGGGCCAAGTGGCGGGTCTCCGAGGAGTCCGTCGCCCGCATCGCCACGGCCGACTTCAACGGGGACGGCCGCCTCGACTTCGCCACCATCGCGTACTCCGTCCAGAACTACTACGTGGCCAAGGACGCCAAGCTCATGGTCTACCGCAACGAGATCGACCAGTAGCACTCCGCCCCACCGGGCAGTCCCGCACGCCTGCGCCCCTTCGCGCCGCCGGGACCGCGCACCGCACGGCGGAGCACGGTCCCGGCGGCTGTCCCCGACGAACCCCACTCCCGAAAGAGCGATCTCCTGTGGCCTCCACGACGTCCCCCGACGCCGCGAAGCGGGCGAAGCTGCCCTCACTGACCGGCCTGCGCTTCTTCGCCGCGCTCTCCGTCTTCTTCTTCCACTCGTCCCTGACCGACTCCCCGATCCCGCCGAACGCGCCGATCAACCCCTTCGCCGACGCCACCGTCGCGGACGGCTTCTCCACCGCCTTCGGCAAGGCCGGCTACCTGGGGGTCTCCTTCTTCTTCGTCCTCTCGGGCTTCGTCCTCGCCTGGGCCGCCAAGCCCGGCGAGCGCGTCACCGCCTTCCTCCGCCGCCGACTGCTGAAGATCTTCCCCAACCACCTCGTCGTCTTCGCCGCCGCGATGATCCTCTTCGCCGGCTCGGCCGTCACCGGCGTCGCCGACTGGCTCCCGAACCTCTTCCTCATCCACACCTGGTGGCCGCAGCCCACCGTCAACCTCAGCGTCAACCCGCCCAGCTGGTCCCTCGGCAGCGAGCTGCTCTTCTACATGCTCTTCCCGGCCCTCATCGTTCCGATCCGCAGGCTCCGGGGCCGGACCGCCCTGTGGGGCTGGAGCGCCGCGATGATCGCCGGGATGGTGGCCGTCCAGCTGATCGCCACCCACTTCGTCCCCGACACCCCGAAGTCCACCATCACGCCGATCTCCGGGATGCAGTTCTGGTTCGGCTACCTGCTCCCGGCCGGCCGCCTCTTCGAGTTCGTCCTCGGCATCCTGCTCGCCCGCATCGTCCTCGCGGGACTGTGGCCGCGCCGCGTCGGCTTCGGCGTCTCCCTCGCGCTCACGGTCCTCGGCTACGCCGCGGCGCTCGTCGCCCCGTTCCAGTACGGATTCGTCGTCGCGACGATCATCCCGGTCGCCGCGCTCATCGGGGCCACCGCGCAGGCCGACGTGGACGACCGGGCCACCTTCCTGCGCAGCCGGCCCATGGTGTGGCTGGGAGAGGTGTCCTTCGGCTTCTACCTCGTCCAGGGCGTCACGATCTTCTACCTGCGCTCGCTGCTGGGGGAGCACACCTACAGCGTCCCGGTCGCCCTGCTGGTGATCGTCGGCTTCCTCGCCGCCTCGCTGCTGGGCGGCTGGCTGCTCTACCGCTTCGTCGAGATGCCCGCCATGCGCCGCTTCGGCCGCGCCAGGCCCCGTACGCAGCCCGTCCCGGCCCCGGACCCGGACCCGGCCCGTGATCCCTCCGGTGACCGGACCCCGGTCAGTGCGGCCGCCCGGGACTGACCCGCCGCCCTACCGCTCCCCGCCCGCGTCGGCATCCGCCGACGCGGGCTTCGGGCGTTCGTGCCCGGCCGGGGCGGGAGCCGCGGTCAGGCTCGACAGCATGCGCAGCGCAGCGTCGGAGGGGGAGGACTCGGGGGCGCTGTAGAGCAGCATCCGGTGGTTGGTGCCGTCGGTGAGGTGCAGATTCTCGAAGTCGAGGGTGAGCGGACCCACGACCGGGTGGTGCAGGTTCTTGGTGCCGACGGTGCAGTCCCGTACGGGGTGCTTGGACCACAGCGAGGCGAAGTCCGGGCTCTGCAGCATCAGGGACCCGATGAGCTCGGCGAGCGCACGGTCCTCCGGGTTGCGCCCGGCGACCAGGCGCAGGGCCGCGAGGGCCACCCGGGCCTCGCTCTTCCAGTCCGTGTAGAGCTCCCGGGTGTGCGGGTCCAGGAACAGCATCCGGGTGAGGTTCGGGCGTACCGCCGGATCGTCGGGGCTCGCGAAGTCGACGTGCCCCGCGAGCAGGGCATGTCCCAGCGGGTTCCAGGCGAGCACGTTGTTGCGGCCGTCCAGGACGACGGCCGGGACCTGCGGCATCGCGGCGATCAGCCGGCGCGTGGTGTCGCGGGCGTGCTCGGGGCGCGGCGACTGGGCCCGCTTGGCGCGCGGCGGCCGGGCGAGGTTCAGCAGGTGCGCGTGCTCGTCCGGGGTCAGGCGCAGCGCGCGGGCCAGGGCGTCGAGGACGCTGTCCGAGGCGTTCGTGCTCTGTCCCTGCTCCAGGTGCGTGTAGTAAGTGATGCTCACGCCGGCCAGCAGGGCGAGCTCCTCGCGCCGCAGCCCGGGCACGCGACGGCGGGTGCCGTGGGAGGGGAGCCCGACGTCCTCGGGCTGGAGCTGGGCGCGACGCGTGCGGAGGAACTCGCCCAAAGCAGTCGGTGTGTCCATGCGTTCCAGTGTGCCGGGGGAGGGCGCCGAGCGCTGCCCGTGAAGGTGGCCCTGCCAGTGCTAGCCTGCCCGGCGCCAGCACAACCAGGGGGCTGGGTAACCCCCTCCGACCGGTCCAGAGTCGATGACGCAACACCTCGTTGCGTGATCGAAGGGATGGACGGCGATGTCGGTTGTCGAAGGTGCGCGGGTCGATACGGGGACCGGGGGGCCTGTTCGTCTGGACGGGCGTTTGAAGCTGGTTCTTGTGGTGCTGCTGGTGGCGCAGTTCATGCTGGCGGTTGATTTCTCGATTCTGAATGTGGCGTTGCCGGTGATCGGTGACGGGCTCGGTTTCTCGTTGTCGAATCTGCAGTGGATCGCGACGTCGTTCGCGTTGTGTGCTGCGGGCTTCACGTTGTTGTTCGGCCGGGTGGTGGATCTGTTCGGGCGGCGCCGGCTGTTCCTCGTCGGGCTTGCGGTGCTGGGTCTGTCCTCCCTCGCGGGTGGTCTGGCGAACAGTCCGGAGATGCTGCTGATCGCCCGTGTGTTCCAGGGTCTTGCGACGGCGGCGGTGACTCCGGCGGGCCTGTCGCTGCTGACGACCTCGTTTCCTGAGGGGCCGTTGCGTCAGAAGGCTCTGGGGTTGAACGGTGCGCTGATGTCGGCGGGGTTCACGACGGGCGCGATCCTGGGTGGTGTCCTGACGGATCTGCTGTCGTGGCGGTGGGCGTTCTTCATCAACGTCCCTGTGGCTCTGGCGGTGTTGTTCATCGCTCCGGCGGTGATCAAGGAGTCGCGTCCGTCAGTGCGTCCGAAGCTGGATCTGCCGGGTGCGACGGCGGTGACGCTGGGTCTGCTGGCGCTGATCTACGGCCTGACGCAGGCGGGTGAGCACGGCTGGGGTTCGGGTGGTGCGCTGGGGTGGCTGGCGGCGGGTGTGGTGCTGCTGGTGGTGTTCTATGCGATCGAGTCGAAGAGTGCGGCTCCGTTGGTGCCGGTGTCGGTGCTGAAGAAGAAGACGGTGGCGTGGGGCAATATCGCGGGTCTGATCGCGTTCCTGACGGAGACCAGTCTGGTGTTCCTGATGACGCTGTATCTGCAGGAGGTTCTGGATTTCTCGCCGCTGACGGCCGGGCTGTCGTTCGGTGTGCTGGGGATCGGGACGGTGATCGGTGGTTCGATCGCACCGCGGGTCATCGGAGCGACGAGCACCCGCAGCACGCTGGTCATCGGTGGTGTGCTCCAGGCGGTGGCGACGCTGAGTCTGATCGCGCTGGGTGAGACGTCCTCGAGCATGTGGCTGCTGCTGGTCGCAACGTTCGCGGGTGGTGTGGGGAACATGCTGGTGATCGTCGGGTTCATGGTCACGGCGACGACGGGTCTGCCGGATCACGAGCAGGGCATGGCGACGGGGCTTGCGACGATGACGCAGCAGGTCGGTATCACGATGGGCACGCCGATCATGTCGGCGATCGCGGCGGCCAACACCGACATTCATGCCGGGATCACGACCGCGGTCATCGTGAACACCGCGATCGTCCTGGTCGGCACCCTCACCACCGTCCTCTTCCTCCGCACCAAGCAGGCCGGCTGACGAAGTGACCGCCCCCACTAAGGCAACTCCGCCTTGTGACAGCCCTGCTGCGGCCGCGAACGTTGGCCCCGGGCCCGGCGCGAGCGCCGGCTACCGATGGAAAGGAACCCCGATGGCCACATCCACCCGACCGGCCGACGGCACCGGCCGTGCCGTCGTCAGCTGGGAGCAGGTGTCCGTCCCCTCCGCGTCCGGCCCCCTGCCCGCCCGGGTGTTCAGGCCGGGCGCCGGGTCACCGCACGGCTGGCTGGTGTGGGCCCACGGGGGCAGCTGGCGCGCCGGATCCGCCCAGGACTGGCACGGTGCCACGGCCGAGCTCGCCCGGTCGTCCGGCTTCGGCGTGGTGAGCGTGGACTACCGGCTGGCCCCCGACGTACGCCACCCGGCCATGGTCGAGGACGTCCTGTCCGCCCTGGCCTGGGCCGGGGAGCAGGACCGGCCCGTCGGCGCTCCGCCCGTCCTGGCCGTCGGCGGAGACAGCGCCGGCGGCACCCTCGCCGCCTCGGCCGCCCTCGTCTGCCGCGACCGCGGGGTGCCGCTGGCCGCGCAGGTCCTCGCGTACCCCCCGCTGGACCCCGAGTGCGCGGCCGCCTCGTACCACCGCTTTCCCGACCTGTTCCCCACGGCCTCCTACCTGAGGGCGGCCTGGCAGGACTACCGGCATCCGGGCCGGCCGGTCGCCGCGGACGGCACGCGGCTCCACAGCACCCCCTTCGAAGCCGCCGACCTGCGCGGACTCGCACCGGCCGTCCTGGCCACCGGTGACCTCGATCCCGTCAGCGACGACGTGCACCACTACGGGCGCCTGCTGCGGGCGGCCGGAGTGGAGGTCACCCTGCGGGAGTTCCGGCAGACGGGGCACGGGGCGTTCCTGCAACCCGGCCGCGGCCCGGGCGGGCGCCCGGTGACGTCGATGCGCGACTGGCTGGGACGGGCCCTGCACCTGCTGACCTCACCGAACGACACCTGAGCCTCCGTCTTCCCCGCTCACCTTCATGGAGCTGACATGACCATCTCCGACGTCCCCAACCTCGACGCCCTCCTGCGCCACTTCGCCGATCTGCGCGACGGCATCCACGGCGGCGCCGTCTCCCGGCCCGACAAGGAGGAGCACTTCCGCACCGCCGCCCGCCTGCTGGACCCGTACGCCCGCCAGGCCCTCGGTGAGCTCAACGACGAACTGCTCCTCGGGCAGGGCGTGATCGACGCCGGCGGGGTCCAACGCGCCGACGACGGCAGTCTCTTCCACGCCTGGACCCTGTGGTGGGACGAGCAGTCGGCCGCCGACATCCCGCCCGTGACGCTGTACGCGCACTACGGAGCCTCCTTCCACCACCCGCACCTGCGCGGGGCGACGGTCTCCGAATGGCCGCTGAACGTCTTCGACGACGCACAGGCCGCCGCCGAACTGCCCACCCTGCGCGCGATCGCCGCCGCGGACCTGCACAACCTGGTCTTCGAACGGGACTTCAGGATCGTGCCCGCGACCATGGCGGGCGCCACCGGTCTCCCCGCACACCAGCACTGAAAGGCGGCCCGTCATGACGAAGCTGCGACTGTCCGTACTGGACCAGACCCCGGTCGGCGAGGACCACACCGCTGACCAGGCGCTGCGCGCCTCCGTGGATCTCGCCCGCGCCGCGGAGGACCTCGGCTACACCCGCTACTGGGTCGCCGAACACCACGACTCGCCCGGCTTCGCGAGCAGCGCGCCGGAGATCCTCGCGGGCACCCTGCTCGCCCACACCTCGCGGATGCGGATCGGTACCGGCGGCGTGCTGCTGCCCCGCTACGACCCGGCGAAGGTGGCCGAGGTGTTCGGCGTACTGGCCTCCCTCCACCCGGGGCGCGTCGACCTCGGGATCGGCCGGGCCGGCGGCCCGGCCCGCGACTTCCCGCAGCGGCTGGCGGAACTGCGCGCACTGCTGGGCGCGGGCGGGGTCGTCCCGCACGCACCGGTCCCGCCGCAGATGTGGCTCCTGGGCGCGGGACGCGAGTCGGCGCGGCTGGCCGGACTGCTGGGCACCGATTTCGCGTTCGGCCACTTCTTCTCGCCGGTCGGCGGCCGGGAGGCCCTCGAGGACTACCGCGGCCAGTTCCGCACCTCCACCGGCGGCCGCGCGGGCGGTGCGCTCGCGGTGCGGGTGGTGACGGCGGACAGCGCCGGCCGCGCCGAGGAACTGGCCCAGAGCCTGCTGCTGTGGCGCGCCCGCAAGGACCTCGGCCAGGACGGCCCGCTGCCGTCGTACGAGACCACGCGCCGCCACCGCTGGACGGGCGCGGAGCTGGAGCGGGCCAAGGTGCACCGCACGGCGCTGGTCTCCGGGGCGCCGGAGCAGGTGTCCGCGGCGCTGACCGCCCTCGGCGCGGCCCACGGCGTGGACGAGCTGATCATCAACACCCTGACTTGCGACCCGGCGGACCGGCAGCGCTCGTACGAGCTGCTGGCGGAGACCTTCGCCCTCCCGGCGGCCCGCCCCGAGGCCGCGGTGGTGGGGAGCGCGTAACCGTCAGCCCCCGCCCGTTCGCAACACCGGTCGGGCGGCCTGGAGTTCGACGCCCCGCTTGCGGCATGATCATCGGATCAGAGGGCGAAGGGGGAACCGATGGACCGGCATGTCGAGTTCGAGCGGCTGCACAACTTCCGGGACCTGGGCGGCTACCGGTCCGCCGACGGCCGGACCGTCCGGTGGCGGACGCTGTACCGGGCCGACTCGCTCGGCAAGCTGGCGGGCGCCGACCGGGAGCGGTTCCTGGAGCTGGGCATCGGTACCGTGATCGACCTGCGCTATCCGTGGGAGATCGAGGCCAAGGGACGGGTGCCCGAGGCGGAGCGGCTGCGCTACGTCAACCTGAGCATCGAGCACCGGCCCTACGACCAGGCCGAGATCGACCCGGACCTCGACCCGTGGCGCTACCTCGCGGACCGGTTCGCCGAAGTCACCGAGGACGGCGCCGAGGAGATCCGGCAGGTCCTGGAGGAGATCGCCGGGGCGCCCGGCCCCGTCGTCTTCCACTGCGCCTCGGGCAAGGACCGGACCGGGCTGATCGGGGCGTTCGTGCTCACCCTGCTCGGGGTGGGCCGGGAGGACGTCCTCGCCGACTTTGCGCTCACCGAACTGGCCACCGAGCGGCTCGTCGCCGACTGGCGGGCCGCCCATGAGGGCCGGGTCATGAAGTGGCCCGGCTACGGCCGCGCCCCCGCCGTGATCATGGAGCTGGTGCTGGCCGACCTGGAGGCCGCGTACGGATCGGTGCAGGGCTACCTGGAGGAGCGGGTCCGGCTGTCGCCGGAGACGGTGGAGCGGTTGCGCGCCCGCCTGTTGACCGGCGCCCGCGAGCCGGAGGCGGACTCCCGCGCGACGTGAAGTCGCTCTGGTGGCGCCACCGGCGCATCTCCTACCATCGGAGCACGGGTGGGGGAGGGGGGTGCGTCCATGGCAGCGCACGTAGGACGGCTGGAACGCTTCGTTGCCTGGGTGCTGCGCAACGCCGACGTCGTGGTCGCCCTCTGCATCGCGATGGTGGTCGGACTCCTGGACATCTTCGGCGACGTCATCAGTGACGACGTCTCCTCCGGTGCCACCCTCGTCGTCCTCGGCCTCCTCGCGACCGGATCGATCGTGGAACGCGTGCGCCGGCCCGCGAGTATCCAGGAGGCGATGAGCGGGACCCGGCAGGCGCTGGAAGACCTCGCGATGGTGCGTTCGCTGTCGGGCAACGAGGTCGGCGAGGCACTGCGCAAGGCCCGCCAGCAGACCAACCTCTGGTACTTCAAGGGCGGTACGGGAACCTACCTGCGGGCGGTTACCCTGCCCCTGTGCGTGAGCGCCGCGAAGGAACAGCGCTCGCAGCTCAACGTGAAGATCGACATCGTCAATCCGGCCGACGAGCGGGCCTGCGCCGCCTACGCCCGGTTCCGGCAGATGTTCGGCGGGCAGCGTCGCGGCGACGACGTGTGGACCACCGACCGGGTCCGCCGGGAGTCGTACGCGACCGTGCTCGCCGCCTGCTGGTACCAGCGGCAGCTGACGACGCTGGAGATCAGCGTGCACCTGTCCGCCGCCGTGCCGACCCTGCGCTTCGACCTGTCGGAGACCTGCCTCATCATCACCCAGGACGACCAGTCGCGGGTGAACCTGCTGGTGGAGCGCGGGCAACCGCTCTACGACTACTACGTGACCGAGCTGCACCAGAGCCGTGAGCAGGCGACCGTGCTCGATCTGCGGGTCGCCTCCCCGCTCGGCCAGGAGCCCACCGTCGACGAGGTGCGCACGCTCTTCGACGACCTGCGGCTGCCCCTGCCGCGCGTCTTCACCGACAGCGACATCGGCAAGATCATCGAGAAGGCCCTGCACGCGGAGGACCCCTACAGGAGGTGATGCGCTCCGGCGCGTGCCCATGGACCAGGAGCTTGAGAGGACTCTCGTCACCCTGGAGGAAATAGCCTCCGGGAACCGGGAGTTACGCGCTGTCCGTCATCCGCTCGGATTCCTCTGCCTGCCGCTGGTGAGAGAGGGTCCGCTCGGAGTCTGTGTGCATCTCTTCGAGATCGGCAACCGTGCCGAGCCGGACGCGTCACCGATGCACGCCCACAGCTGGGAACTGCGCAGCCGCGTGCTGTACGGGCGGGTGGCCAACCTGCCGGTACGGACGAGCGTGGTGCGCGGCGGTGAGGAGGGCGCGACCCACCGGGTCTTCGAGGTGTACAGCGGGAGCGACGGCGTGGACGAGATCCGGCCGACCTCCGTCCTGGTGCGGAGCGAGCCCGGCCCCGCCCACATCAGCTCCGGCGGGGAGACCTACACCCTCGCGGCGGGAGAGTTCCACGCCACCGCCCTGGAGGGAGCCGAACCGGCGGCCACCCTGGTGCACGGGACGTCGATCCCCGGACGGCTCGACCTCTCGCTCGGCCCGCTCGACGGCCGCCCGCGCCGCACGACCCGCCGGCTGTGCGACACCGTCCAGACCGTGCGCAGCGTCCACACCGTCCTCAGGAGGATCGATGCCCAACAGCGGGCCTGATTTCGACCACGAGAGGCGGGTCGCCGTCGCCGCGGCAGAAGAGGCGGGCGGCCTGCTGCGCAGCCGTTTCGCAACGGCGCGGTGCCTGCGTACGAAGGACGGCTCCGGGGACGTGCAGGTCGACCTCGACCTCGCCGCCGAGAAACTCGTCCTGCGCCGGATACAGCACCACTTCCCGCACGACCGGATCCTGTCCGAGGAGGCCGGACTGCTCGACGCGGCGGGCGAACGCACCTGGCTGGTCGACCCGCTGGACGGCAGCAACAACGTCGCGATCGGACTGCCCACCTACGTGGTGGGAATCGGGCTGTGCCTGGGCGGCATCCCGGTGATGGGCGTGGTGCACGAGCCGGTCACCGGGGAGACCTGGCACGCGGTCAGGGGGTACGGGGCCCACGGACCGTCCGGCACGCTGCCCGGCCCCGATCGCGCCCTGCCGCGCCCCGGACCCGTCGTCGCCTGGACCCAGGGCTACGCCGTGGAACGGGGCGACGCGACGGCCGTGGCCCTGCGCGGGGTGCTGGAGCTGCGCTGCCGGCGCGTACTGCAGCTGTGGGCGCCACTGCTCGGCTGGAGCCTGCTGGCCCGCGGCACCATCGACGCCTTCGTCGGCTACCGGGCCGAGGGGGTGGACCTGCCGACCGGGGCGCTGCTCGCGGCCGAGGCGGGGGTGGAGCTGCGCACGCTGTCCGGGGCGGCGTTCAGACCCGGTTTCGCCGGGGCCGACACCGGACGAAGCTTCGTGGCGGCGCGCGGCGAGACCCTCGCGTACCTGCTGGGCGAGGTGGGGGCCGTCGCCCCGAGCGTCTAGACGGCCCGGTGCTGCGACCGTGGGGATGTCCGTCGCAGCAGCTCGTGGCGTCGGCCCGGCAGGCGATCACCGTTGTCAGACCCTCTTGTTACCGTCGCGAACCTCGAACCCGAAACGATCGAGGGCGGTCTTGATGAGCGACAACGATGTGCGGCAGTTCGGCATTCACACCTACGACCGGTGGACTGCGATGTGGAACGGTGATCTGGACCTTGCCGAGAAGATCATGGCGCCGGAATTCGTCCTGCGTTATGCCCAGGCCGGCACCGAGGCCTTCGACGATGTCCGCACTCCGCAGCAGCTCGCCGACATCATCGCGGCCTGGCACCGGGAACGCCGTGGGCTTCGCTTCGTGGCCGAGGGCGAGGCAGTCGTGGACCTCGCGCTCGTCGACGGCGCACCGACCGGCCTGGTCGCCCGCCCCTACCTCGCTTCCGTCACGGACGAGGACGCCCGAACCGTCGCCAGGAGCGGGACCGACACCCTGAGGATCACCAACGGTTTGATCAGCGAGGTGTGGTCCGTTTCCTCCGGCTCCGGCGGCCGGACCTTTTATCGCTAGGTGGTGGCGGCCAGTGCGAGCGTCGCCGCCAGTGTGCCCGCCACCGCAAGTACCAGGCCCGTGCCGAAGAAGCGGCCCAGGTCGATGCGCGTACCGTGCCAGCGGCAGCGCTCGAACCACAGCAGGGTGGCGAGCGAGGCCCACGGCGTGACGAGCGGGCCCACGTTGACGCCGATGAGCTGCGCGAGCAGCTGCTCGTGGTTGGCCACCGGAATGGCCGCCTCGCCCGCCAGGTAGGCCGGCAGGTTGTTCAGCGCGTTCGAGAAGCCCGCACCGACCGCCGCGGACCTCAGCATGCCGACGACGCCGTTGTCGGTCCCCATCGCCGCGGCGAGGATGTCGTGCAGCCCGTGGGCGTTGACCGTCTCCACCACCAGGAACATGCCCGGGACCAGGACCAGGAGCCGCCAGGGGATCAGGGAGAGGCGCAGCGTCTCCCGGCTGCGCACCCAGAAGGCCACGACGACGATCAGCGCGGCCGCCATCGACGCCGACCACAGTGGTACGTCGGCGAGCAGGATCGCCAGCAGGAACCCGGCGCACGCCACCGCGCACACCCGGAACAGGACCCGGTCCGCGGGGCGCGGCGGTGACGGAGGCGTGTAGCGGGTCTCCCCGCGGCGTCCCGGACGCCAGTAGAAACCCCACAGGCAGGCCATGGTCACCGCGATGGCCGCCAGTTGCGGCGCCCACATGGTGGCGGCCATCTCCGACGGGGTCAGCGCGACCCGGTCCGCGGCCAGCAGGTTCGTCAGGTTCGACACGGGGAGCAGCAGGCTCGCCGTGTTCGCCAGCCAGACCGTGGTCATCGCCAGCGGCAAGGCCGCGATGCCGACCCGGGTCGCCAGCGCCAGCATGACCGGGGTCAGCAGGACCGCCGTCGTGTCCAGGTTGAGGGTGATCGTGGTGACGGACGCGAACAGCACGCAGAGGCAGAAGAGGAGGGGGTACCGTCCGCGGCCCGCCCGTGCCACCCAGGTGGCGACGACGTCGAAGACCTCCGCCTTGCCGGTCAGCTCGGCCAGCACGATGACGGTCGCGAGGAAGACCACCAGCGGACCGATGCGCTCCATCACGTCCGCGGCGGGCCCGCTGGGCAGCAGCCCGGTGGCGACGAACAGCGCACCGAGCGCGAGCAGGCCACCGGCCAGCCAGTCCAGTGGATGCAGACGCCTGAGGAGAGACACGGCGAACAGGTTCGCACATACACACGCCCCGGCATCAGACGGGGCGGACGGAATCGGACAGGCCCGCCCGGGCGGGGTGTCCGCCGCGCCGCGGGAGGCATCGTCGTCCTTGACGGGACAAACCCGCCGCCGAGGGCACAGCCCTACGATGGAGTCATGATGACGGACGGGCAATTCGGCGCTCCTGCAAGAGAGTTCGACTTCTTCATCAGCTACTCCCCGGCAGACGAACAGTGGGCCGCCTGGATCGCCTGGACCCTGGAGGAGGCCGGCTACCGCACGGTGGTGCAGGCCTGGGACTTCGTACCGGGAACCAACTTCATAGACTTCATGGACCGCGGGGTCAGCGAATCCCTGGCGGTCATCGCCGTACTGTCACGCCACTACGAGCGCTCGACCTACGGTCGCATGGAATGGCAGGCCGCGCTCCGGGCCTCGCCCGAGTCGCCCGAACGGAGACTGCTGACCGTCCGGGTGGACGAGATCCCGATCGAGGGCCTCCTCGCCACGATCACCTACGTCGACCTCGTCGGCGTGGCCGACACCGAAGCGGCCCGCTCCCTGCTGCTGAACCGGGTCGGGCAGGCCGTCGACGGCCACGCCCGCCCGGGGCGCCGTCCCGGCTATCCGGGGAGCGGATCGGGCACCGTCCGGCACCCGGAGCAGCCGAACCCGGGCCAGCCGCAGCCGAGCGCGCTCGCCGGCCCCGGCTGGTCGGGTCGCCGGCGCCCTGCCAGGGCGCCGCTCTATCCGCAGGCCGCCGAGGCGGGACGCAGCGCCCAGGACGCCGTCACCGTCCTGCACCTGGCCGGACCCGACTTCGGGCGCGGCCGCGAGCCCGATGCGCTCAGCCGCCAGATCCGCGGCGACCTCATCATGCTCCGGGACGCCGGGGCGCCCGCCCCCGACCTGATGGTGGTGACCGGGGACCTGACCGCGTCCGGCAGTCCGCGCGAATGCGACCAGGCCCTCAGCTTCCTCACCGCCCTGCGGTCCCAGCTCGACCTGTCCCCCCAGCGGGTGATGGTGGTGCCGGGAGCGCAGGACGTGAACCAGGCCGCGTCCCAGGCCTACTTCCACACCTGCGAGGCCGACGAAGTGGCACCGCAGCCGCCGTACTGGCCGAAGTGGCGCCACTACACCCGGCTGTTCCGCGGCCTCTACCAGGGCCTGGACACCGTCTTCGACAGCGACCAGCCCTGGACCCTCTTCCCGGTGCCCGAACTGAGCACGGTCGTCGCCGGATTCAACTCCTCCATGGCCTACAGCCACCGCCCCGAGGAGCAGTACGGCTTCATCGGCCGCGACCAGGCCGCCTGGTTCGCCGAGGCCATGCGCCGCTACGAGGAGGAGGGCTGGCTGCGCCTCGGCGCGCTCCGCCACCCGCTCACCGACGGCCGCCGCCCCGGCGACGCGGTCGGCGGCCCGGGCGGGCTGCGGGACGCCGACACCTTCGCCCGGCTGGCCGCCCCGCGGCTGCACCTGCTGCTGCACGGGCCGACCGGTGGCCCGCGCACCGTCACCGCCGACCCCAGCCGCACCCAGCTCGCCGGCGCCGCCGGGGAGCTGCCGCTGTTCGGCTCCGCGGCCCCCGCCCGGTTCCAGCTGCTCCAGGTCGGCGCGGAGGGAGTCACCCGCTGGGACGACCGGATCACCTCCGCGTCCGTGACCGTCCCCGCGCAATGGAGGCAGACCCGACGGGTCTTCCCCGTCCCCGAACTGCCCGCCGTCATCAACGTGGAGCGCGCCACGGGACGGGCTCCCCTGGACGACCCGGCCGCCGCGCTCGCCGAGCGGGTCAAGGAGATCTGCCGGGTGCGCAGGGAAGGCGTACGGCTGCGCGACGTCCCTCGCCGCGAACCGGGCGACATGGTGCAGATCATGGCCACCTGGCAGGAGCAGGAGGACGGCGTCGTCCAGCAGCAGCGCATCGCCGTCCACCCCGGGAGCCCCACCGCGGAGGAACTGGACCGCTTCATCGCCCAGGTGCACGCCACCGACACGGGATCGGAGGCCGTCCTGGTGTACGCGGGCGACGCACCGGCCGCCGGACTTCGCCGCCGGGCCGCCGGCCACGGCGTACGGGTCAGGGTGCGCAGCTTCATCGAGTTCCAGGGCCTGCTCGACCTGCGCGGTTACGTCGCCGCCCAGACAGCCCGGCTCGTCGGCAGCGAGCAGTACGCCCCCGGCCTCTACCTCCCCCAGCGCTACCGCGACGCCGACCGCCCCGACGGCCAGGGCGGTACCGGTCAAGAACGTGACGGGCTCGTCGAGGAGCTGCTGGAGCTCCTGGAGTCCGATCACGGACGGTTCGTCCTGCTCCTCGGCGACTTCGGACACGGAAAGACCTTCGCCCTGCGCGAGCTCGCCCGCCGCATCAGCGAGCAGCTCCCGCACCTGACCCCGCTGCTGATCCCGCTCAACTCCCTCGACCGGGCGCACAGCCTCGAGGGCCTCGTCGCCGCCCACCTGGCCGGCCACGACGTCGACACCATCGACCTGCGGGCCCTGCGCTACATGCTCGCGCAGGGCCGTGTCGTCCTGCTCTTCGACGGCTTCGACGAACTGGTCAACCGGGTCAGCTACGACCGGGCCGCCGACCACCTCCAGGTCCTCCTCGACGCCGCCGTCGACAACGCCAAGATCGTCGTCAGCAGCAGGACCCAGCACTTCAAGTCGCACGCCCAGGTCCTCACCGCGCTCGGCGAGCGCGTCGGCCTGCTCCCGCAGCGCCGGATCCTGGCCGTCGAGGGCTTCACCCCGGCGCAGATCCGCTCCTACCTGGTGCGCAGTTACGGCGACGAGCGCGCCGCCGACCAGCGCTACCAGCTCCTGCGCAACATCCCCGACCTGCTGATGCTCTGCCGCAATCCCCGGCTGCTCTCCTTCGTCGCCGATCTGAGCCAGGACCAGCTGCGCGCGGTCGCCGGAGCGGGCCGGGCGCTCAGCCCCGCCCGCCTGTACGAGGACGTCTTCACCTCCTGGCTCGACCACGAGGAGCGGCGCGGCCAGGGCGGGCCCGGCGCGCCGCCCGGGCTCACCACCGACGAGCTGTGGGCGGCCGTGACCGCGCTGGCCTGGCGGCTGTGGGAGAGCGGGCGCAGCGCCCTGCGGCTCGACGAGCTGACCGAAACCGTCGCCGGCACCCTCAGCGAACTGACCGGGTCCCCGCACGCCCTCTCGCCGCTCACCCCGTCCGAGCGCGCGCAGGCGGTCGGCGCGGGCAGCCTGCTGGTCCGCAGCGACGACGGGGTCTTCCAGTTCATCCACGGCTCCGTCATCGAATGGCTGGTGGCGCGGGAGGCCGCCCGCCAGCTCGCCCGCGGTCAGCACACCCTGCTCCTCGCGCGCCCGCTCAGCCAGCTCGCCGTCGAGTTCTTCTGCGACCTCGCCGACCACGAGCAGTGCGCCCGATGGGTGCGCGAGGTCCTCGACTCGCCGGGGCGCGCGCTCAGCGAGGCGGCCCGGGCCAACGCCGTCCGGATCTCCGACCGGCTCCGGGTCCCGGCCAACGCCGATCTGCGGGGAGCCCGGCTGGCCGGTGAGGACCTCTCGCACCGCGACTTCTCCGGCGTCGACCTCACCGACGCCGACCTGACGGACGCCCGGCTGATCGGCGCCAACCTCTCCGGCGCACTGCTCCGCGACACCCGGCTGACCGGCGCCCGCCTCGACCGGGCGGACCTGAGCCGGGCCGACCTGACCGGTGCCAATCTCAGCCGGGCCCGGCTGACCCGGGCCGATCTGCGGGGCGCCCTGCTGACCGGCAGCCGCTGGCACCGGGCCGCGCTCATCGACGTGACGATGGACGACGGGGTGCGGTCGGCCCCCGAGCTCGGGACCGCCGCGATCGCCCCGGGGATGCCGGTGGACGCCGGTTTCCGGCCGTCGGCCGTCGGGGTCCCGTACGGATTCGGCATGCGCACCAGCCGCCTGCCCGAACCCATCGCCTACAGCTCCGACGGCGAACTCCTCGCGGTCGGCAGCGAGGACGGCTCCATCCTGGTCTGCGGCGCCGACGACGGCCGGGCGGTGCGCACCCTCCAGGGGCACGAAGGGCGCGTGTACGCCGTCAAGTTCCGGGCGGACGTCATCGCCACCGGCGGCTCCGACGGCGCGGTGCGGCTCTGGGACCCGGTGACCGGAGCGTGCCGGCACCACCTGCGGGTCCATCCCGACGGAGTGTGGCCGGTCTCCTTCGACGCGGACGGCACACTGCTGGCCACGGGCGACCGCGAGGGCCTGGTCACGGTCTGGGACGTGGCCACCGGCGAGCCCGTGCACCGGATGCCGGGTCACACGGCGCCCGTGTACACCGCGGTCTACGGCCCGAACGGCATG
Organism: Streptomyces sp. NPDC054932; assembly: GCF_053610205.1. Taxonomy (NCBI): domain Bacteria; kingdom Bacillati; phylum Actinomycetota; class Actinomycetes; order Kitasatosporales; family Streptomycetaceae; genus Streptomyces; species Streptomyces sp. NPDC054932. The sequence continues at coordinate 29,440 of NZ_JBSGXU010000048.1, forward strand.
CTCCTCACCGGCGACGCGAACGCCCGGGTACGGCTCTGGGACCTGAACACGGGCCACTGCGTCCGGGAGATCGACGGCCATCAAGGGGCCGTCTACCGGGCCCGGTTCAGTCCCGACGGGACCCTCTTCGCCACCGCCGACCGGGGCGCGGCCGGGCAGGGCGGCACGGTACGGATCTGGCGCGCGGCCGACGCGCGGCTGCTGCACGAGTTCACCGGACACACCGGCCGGGTGTACGTCCTCGACTTCCATCCCGAGGGGAACCTCCTCGCCAGCGGGGACACCGACGGCCAGGTCCGACTGTGGGACCCCGTGGTCGGCACGCCCGCCGGAATCCTCGAACGGGGCACCGGTGCCGTCTATCAGGTGCTGTTCGGGGACGACGGCAAACTCCTCGCCGCCTGCGACAGCAACGGCGCCGTCCGGCTCTGGACGGTCACCGGGCGCCCGCACGGATACACCATCGCCCTCCATCCCCAGCAGCCGACCGAGCACCGCGGCACCGCCTGGGCGTGCGCCTTCCGGCCCGGCGACAGCCAGCTGCTCACCGTCGGCAACGACGGCGGCGCACAGATCTGGGACGCGGCCACCGGCCAGGGCAAACGCATCCTGCGCGGCCACGGCCGCCGGATCAGCGGGGTCGCCTTCAGCGCGGACGGCACGCAGCTCGCGACCGCGGGCAACGACGGGGTCGTACGGCTCTGGGAGACGCGTACGGGGCGGCGTACGGAAGAGCTCACCGGGCGCGGCGACCGGCTGGTGTCGGCGGCGTTCAGCCCCGTCGAAGCGATCCTGGCCACGGCCAGCAACGACGGGGACATGTACCTCTGGAACCCGCTGGGCGGCCAATACATGAGGGAGCTCGACGCCGAGACCGAGCACGTGTGGGCGGAGGCCTTCAACGCCGACGGCACCCTGCTCGCCACCGCCAACGACGACGATTCCGTCCGTGTCTGGTTCCGCCCCACGGGTTCCCCCGTGTCCACGCTGACCGAGCACCGGGGCCGGGTCCGCTCGATCGCCTTCCGCTCGGACGCCGACGTACTGGCCACCGGCTGCGACGACAGCTTCGTACGGGTGTGGGACGCCAGGAGCGGCCGCCTCGTGGAACAGCTCGGCGGGCACGCGGACCGCGTGTACGGCGTCGCCTACGGCCCGGCCGGCGCCTGGCTGGCCAGCGCGAGCTGGGACGGCAGCGCCATCGTGTGGCGGGACGGGCAGCCGGCTGCGCGGCTGCGCGGGCGCGGCGGCCGGCTGTGGGCGGTGGCCGCCCATCCGGGCCGCCCGCTGCTGGCCACCGGGGGCGACGACCGGTCCGTCGGCCTCTGGGACGCCGACACGGGCGAGCACGTCACCGACCTCGTCGGGCACACCGGCCGGGTGCTCTCGCTGGCCTTTTCCCCGGACGGTACGACGCTGGCGAGCGGCGCCGAGGACGGCACCGTACGGCTGTGGAACATCCCGGCGGACGGGGAGCCGCCGGCCCTGCGCGCGACGCTGATGGGAATGGCGGGCGGCTGGGCGGCGCTGACACCGGCCGGGGGATACAAGTACGAGGGCGACGTGGCGGGGGAGTTCTGGCACGTCGTGGGCATGGCCCGGTTCACCCCCGGGGAGCTCGACGAGTACCTGCCGGGCATCCACCGGCTGCCGCTCGGCGAGGAACTCTGACCCGCCCGGGTGCCCGGGTGCCGCCTCGCCGGGGCGGTACCCGGGCCGGGCGCGGGCCCTCGGCGCTCAGCCGAGGGACGAACCGGACGGGACGACGACCCCGTACAGATCGGCGATCGTCGCGAGGGCGCCGTGGTGGAGCTGCTCGGCGGACACGTCGGCGACCGCCGTCCGCAGCGGCCGGGTCGCGCAGGCGTCCGCGACGACGGTGGGCCGGTTGCCCCGCAGGAACGCGCCTTCCGCGGTGAAGGTCACGCACATGTGGGTCATGAACCCGATGACGATGACGTCCTTGCGGCCCGCCGCGTCGACGAGTTCGCCGAGGTCGGTGTCGACGAACGCGTTGGGGACCGTCTTGACGACCACGGGCTCGCCCGGGGCCGGAGCCACCCGGGGGTGGATGCCGCCGATGTCGGCCCGGATGTCGTACGGGCTTCCCTCGCCGCCGTCGTTCACCACGTGGATGACCTTCGCCCCGGCCTCGCGGGCCCGGCCCAGCAGCGCGGCGGCGGCGTCGAGAGCGGGCTCCCACCCCGTCAGTTCCATCACGCCCCGGGTGTAGGTGTTCTGGTAGTCGACCAGGACCAGCGTGGCACCGGCCACCGATGCCGGGGACCGGTCGAGGCCGCTCAGGTCGCGCAGGGTCGTCGCGGACATGGAAATACCCTCCTGGGGTGTCACGTCGAGAGGTCCCGGCCGCGGAGTGCGGCCGTGTTCGCAACGCTATGACCGCCCCTGAGATGTCGGCAATGTCATCCAACCTGCAGAAACCGACATACGGTGGGTGGTGACACGACCGCCGCCGCACCGGACGGAGATCCCCTTGAGCACCGTCGACCGGTTCGTCGTCGTCGTCCTCTTCGACGGCGTCGACCTGCTGGACGTCACCGGACCGCCGGAGGTGTTCGCCCTGCTGCAGCGGGAGATGGGCGATGCGTCGGGCTACCGCGTGGCCCTGGCCGCCGAGACCATGGACCCCGTCACCACCTCCGCCGGGGTCCGGATCCTGCCCGACCTCACCTTCCGGGAGGTGGCCGGCAGGAGCATCGACACCCTGCTGGTGCCCGGGTCGGTCGAGGCCGACTGCGGGGGCCGAGTCCGCGCCGTGGCCGACCCCGCCGTCGTCGACCGGGTGCGGACCCTCGCCGCCACGACCCGCCGCGTCGCATCCGTCTGCGTGGGCGCGCACATCCTGGCGGACGCCGGGCTGCTCGACGGCAGACGGGCCACGACCCACTGGTCGACCGCGCAGCAACTCGCCGACGAGCACCCCTCGATCGAGGTCGACGCGGATCCGATCTTCATCCGGGACCGGGACGTGTGGACCGGCGCCGGGATCAGCGCCTGCCTGGACCTCTCGCTGGCCCTCGTCGCCGACGACTTCGGCGAGGCCGTCGCCCTGCGCGTCGCCCGGCAACTGGTGATGTACCTGAAACGGCCCAGCGGGCAGAGCCAGTTCAGCGTCCCGCTCGAACCCCGGTCGACCACGCGGCGCATCGAGGACCTCCGCCACTACATCACGCGGAACATCGCCGAGCAGCTCACCGTCGCCGACCTGGCCGAGCAGGCCCACGTCGGCGAACGGCAGCTCACCCGGATCTTCAAGACGGAGCTGGGGACGACCCCGGCCGCCTACATCGAATCGGCCCGCGTCGAAGTGGCGCGCAACCGGCTGGAGTCCACGGACGACACCCTCGAACGCGTCGCGACCGTCTGCGGATTCAACACGACCGACACCCTCGTGCGTGCCTTCCGCCGCCGGCTCGACACGACACCGACGCAGTACCGCAACCGCTTCCGGGCTCCCGCCGGCTGACCGGCCCCCGCCGGCTCACACCGCGGGGAAGGCCAGCAGGGCCACCGGCGCCGAGGTCGGCCGCGGCGAGCCGCCGGCCGGTTCGACGGTGATGCCCATCCCCGAGGCCGCGTTGACCGGCCCGGCGAGCAGCGTGGCCGCGGCCGGGGTACCGGTGTCCATCAGACCCGCCGAGCGCATCTTCCCGCCGTCGTTGTACCAGAGCTGGTACACCTTCCCGTCGGGCGGAGCCGGCATGCCGGAGGCCGCGAAGACCGCCTGGTTGCGGGAGGCCGAGACGACCACCGTGCCCACGGCGCCGCCCCGCAGGGGCGCGGTGGTCACCCGGGCGTCGGCGGCGGCGAGGACCGCGCCGACGGCATCGTTCGCGCTGCGGGCCTGCTGCGCCTGCTGCCGGGCCTCCTCGGCCCGCTCGTACTGCGCCACCGCGACGCCGCCGAGTGCGACGGCCCCCGCGAGGCAGGCAGCGAGAGCCCAGTCCGACGACCGCCGCCAGCGGGGCCGTACGTGGCTCCCGCGGGACGCCCGCACCGCCCGGGGCGGTTCCTGGCGGACCGTCGCGATCCGGTGCAGCACCTCGTTGCGCAGCGCGGGGCTCGGCGGCGCGGCGACGGCCAGCCCGAGGCGCGCGACGGTCTCGGAGAGCTCCCGGACCTCCTGGGCGCAGGACGGGCAGTCGGCGAGGTGCCGCTCGACGGCGGCCCGTTCGTCCGGCTCCAGGGCGTCGAGCACGTACGCGCCCGTCAACGTGTGGAGATCCACGGCGTTCACAAGCCCACCCCCAGGCAGTCACGGAGCCGGATGAGGCCGTCGCGCAGTCGTGTCTTGACGGTACCCAACGGCAGGGCGAGCAATTCCGCGACCTCCCGGTAGGTCAGACCGCGGTAGTAGGCCAGCGTGACCGACTGCCGCTGCAGTTCGGTGAGACCGCGCATGCAGCGCCGTACCTGCTCGCGCTCCAGCCGGGTCTCCACCTGCTCCACCACCTCGTCGTAGGCCGCGGTGTGCTCCAGCAGCGCCGCCCGCTTCTCGCGGTTGGAGGCCGCCTGCTCGGAACGCACCCGGTCGACGGCCCGGCGGTGGGCCAGCGTCAGGACCCAGTTCATCACCGAGCCCTTCTTGGACTGGTAGCGGGCGGCGGTCCGCCAGAGCTCGACCATCACCTCCTGCGCGACCTCCTCCGACTGGGCCGGGTCCCGCAGCACGGTGCGGACGAGCCCGAGGACGGGACCGGACACGGCGTCGAACACGACCGCGAACGCCTGTTGATCACCGCGGGCCACCCGGCCCATCAGCTCGGGCAGGTCCGGAGCGGCCGACGGGGGCCGGCCTATGCGCACGTTCTCTCTCACCGGGGAGGTCCTCCAGGAGTTCTTGGTTGCACAGCTCATTCGGAGCCGTCGACCGGCCGGATGGGTCCCGGCGGACATGGGTCGGCAGTCGTGGACAGTTCTTCGAAGGCGTGTTCGGGGTGTCGCCCGTTCCGGTGAGGGGACCATCCGGATGAGGGCCCGCGCCGAATGGGCAGCGTGACTCACCGATGGGTGAGCCCCGCAGACCCTGGAGAGACCATGAGCATTCACACCTTCCGCCGTGCCGCCCTCGCCGTGACCGCCGCAGTACTGCTTCCGCTGGCACTGTCCGCCTGTTCGGAGGAGAGTACGAGCAAGGAAGGGGCCGCCGCGCCCGATGCCGTTTCTTCCCCGACACCGATCGGTGACACCGAAACGGTAGCGGGCAGTCCGTTCGGCCCGGCCTGCGCCTCGGTGCCGAAGAGCGGCGCGGGCTCCTTCGACGGCATGGCCCAGGACCCGGTCGCCACCGCCGCCTCGAACAATCCCGCACTGTCGACGCTGGTCACGGCCGTGAAGAAGGCCGGACTGGTGGACACCCTGAACAACGCCCGGAACATCACGGTGTTCGCGCCGACCGACGACGCGTTCGCGAAGATCCCGAAGGCGGACCTGGACAAGGTCCTGGCCGACAAGGAGACCCTGACCAAGATCCTCACCTACCACGTGGTGGGCGAGAAGCTCACCCCCGAGCAGCTCGGGAGCGGCTCCTTCCAGACCCTGCAGAAGGGCATGGTCACCACCAAGGGCTCGGGCACGGACTACAGGGTGAACGGCTCCTCCAAGGTCGTCTGCGGCAACGTACCCACCGCCAATGCGACCGTCTACATCGTCGACACGGTCCTCATGCCGAAGTAGGCCCGCTCCGTACGGTCGACTCGTGGGCGGCGGTCCGTGCATCCGGCCGGACCGCGCCCCCGGAAGTGTTCCGGGGGACACCCGCGAGGCGGATCGGAGCAACCCATGACGGACGCACAAGGACTCCCGGCCCCGGGCACCCGCTGCCTGGTCACCGGAGCCACCGGCTACATCGGCGGCAGGCTCGTACCCGAGCTCATCACCGCAGGCCACCGGGTGCGCTGCCTCGCCCGTACTCCGGAGAAACTGCGCGACCACCCCTGGGTCGGGCAGGCGGAGATCGTCCGGGGCGACGTCACCGACGCCGCGTCGCTCGCCCCCGCCCTGCGGGACGTCGACGTCGCCTACTACCTCGTGCACGCCCTCGGCACCGGGCGCGACTTCGAGCGCACCGACCGCCTCGCCGCGCGGAACTTCGCCGAGCAGGCCCGCGCCGCCGGCGTCCGCCGCATCGTCTACCTGGGCGGACTCACCCCGCGCGGGGTCGCCGACCGTGACCTCTCGCCGCATCTGCGCTCCCGCGCCGAGGTCGGGCGCATCCTCCTGGGCTCCGGGGTTCCCACCACGGTGCTCCGGGCCGCCGTCATCATCGGCTCGGGCTCGGCCTCCTTCGAGATGCTCCGCTACCTGACCGAGCGGCTGCCGGTGATGGTCACCCCGAGCTGGGTGCGCACCCGCATCCAGCCCATCGCCGTCCGCGACGTGCTGCGCTACCTGGTCGGCAGCGCCCGGATGCCCGCCGGCGTCAGCCGCGCCTTCGACATCGGCGGCCCCGACGTCCTCACGTACCTGGACATGATGCGCCGCTACGCCCGCGTCGACGGGCTGCCCCAGCGGCTCATCCTCCCCGTACCGGTCCTCACCCCGCGGCTCTCCAGCCACTGGGTCGGCCTGGTCACCCCGGTGCCCCGCTCCATCGCCCGCCCCCTCGCGGAGTCGCTCAAGTACGAGGTCGTCTGCGACGAGCACGACATCGCCGCCTGGGTGCCCGATCCGCCCGGCGCCCCCCTCGACTTCGACACCGCCCTCACCTACGCCCTCCAGAAGGTCCGCGACGCCCAGGTGCTCACCCGCTGGTCCTCCGCCTCCTACCCCGGAGCGCCCAGCGACCCGCTGCCCACCGACCCCGACTGGGCCGGCGGCAGCCTCTACTCCGACGAGCGCGAGCGCACCGTCGACTCCTCGCCCCGGGCCCTGTGGCGGGTCGTGGAGGGCATCGGCGGGGAGAACGGCTGGTACTCCTTCCCGCTCGCCTGGGCCGTCCGCGGCTGGTTCGACCGGCTCGTCGGGGGCGTCGGACTGCGCCGGGGCCGCCGGGACGCCGCCCATCTGCGGGTGGGGGACTCCCTGGACTTCTGGCGGGTCGAGGAGATTGAACGCGGCCGGCTGCTGCGGCTGCGCGCCGAGATGCGGCTGCCCGGCCTCGCCTGGCTGGAGATGTACGCCGAGCGGGACGAGGAGGGCCGCACCCGCTACCGGCAGCGGGCGCTCTTCCACCCGCGCGGCCTGGCCGGTCACCTGTACTGGTGGAGCGTCTCGCCGTTCCACGCCGTGGTCTTCGGCGGCATGGCCCGCAACATCGCGCGCACGGCGGAGGCGGACGGTGATCGCCACCCGGCTGCATCCGCCGAGGCCGCACGCGCGGAATGACAGGGCCAGGCCGGCAAGGCCAGCCCAGCGACCACCGCGCGGCACGTCCAGAGCCCGTCCGGTGGCCCGATGCCAGGAGCAGCACCATGAACGTCTCGGTCGTCCTGTTCACCTCGGACCTGCGCGTCCACGACCATCCGCCGCTGCGCGCCGCGCTGGGCCAGGGGAACGAGACCGTACCGCTCTTCGTGAGGGACCCGGCGGTGGACCGCGCGGGCTTCGCGGCACCGAACCGGCTCGCCTTCCTCGCGGACTGTCTGGCCGGTCTCGACTCCGGGCTGCGCGAGCGCGGCGGCCGGCTCGTGGTGCGCTCGGGGGACCCCGTCGCCGAGGTGTGCGCCGTCGTACGGGAGGCCGACGCCGACGAGGTGCACATGGCGGCCGGCTGCAGCGCCTTCGCCCTGCGCCGCGAACAGCGGCTGCGCAGTGCCCTGGAGGCCGACGGGCGGCGCCTGTACGTCCACGACGGCGTGGTCACCGCCCTGCCCGCCGGAGCCGTGACACCGAGCGGATCCGATCACTTCGCCGTCTTCACCCCGTACTTCCGGCGCTGGTCGGGCGAGCGGCTGCGCGAGCCGCTCGCGCCGCCGCAGCAGGTCCGGGTGCCCGCCGCGATCCGCTCCGACGCCGTCCCGTCCCGGGCGGCCGTCCGCTCCGTCTCCGCGGGCCTGGCCACCGGGGGAGAGCGGGAGGGCCGGGAGCGGCTCGCGGACTGGCTGGAGGGGTACGCCGACGGGTACGAGGAGGGGCACGACGACCTCCCGGGCGACGCCACCTCCCGCCTCTCCCCGTACATCCACTTCGGCGCGGTGTCGGCGGCCGAGGCCGTGCACCGGGCCCGGTCCCGGGGCGGCGCGGGCGCCGAGGCCTTCGTACGGCAGCTCTGCTGGCGCGACTTCCAGTACCAGCTCCTCGCAGCCCGCCCCGGCGCCGCCGCCCAGGACTACCGCACCCGGGACGACCGCTGGCGGCGCGGCAAGGCGGCCGAGGCCGACCTGAGCGCGTGGAAGGAGGGCCGCACCGGCTACCCCGTGGTCGACGCGGCCATGCGGCAGCTCGCCCACGAGGGCTGGATGCCGGGCCGGGGCCGGCTGCTCGCCGCGTCCTTCCTGACCAAGACGCTCTACATCGACTGGCGGGCCGGAGCCCGGCACTTCCTCGACCTGCTGGTCGACGGTGACGTCGCCAACAACCAGCTCAACTGGCAGTGGGTGGCCGGGACCGGCACCGACAGCCGCCCCAACCGGGTGCTCAACCCGGTGATCCAGGGCAAGCGGTACGACCCGGACGGCGCCTACGTACGGCGCTGGGTCCCGGAACTCGCCGGGCTGCCGGGCCCCTCGGTGCACGAGCCCTGGCAGCTGCCCGGCCTCGAACGGGCCCGGTACGACTATCCGGACCCGCTGGTCGGCCTCCCGGAGGGGCTGGCCCGCTTCCGGCGGGCCCGCGGCAAGGACGGGCCCTGACACGGTCCGCCCCTGACACCGTCCGCCCCTGACGCGATCCGGCCCTCGCACCGTCCGCCGGGGTTCCGGCTGTCCCGGGTCACCGCCGGGTGCCAGACTGGACGGGTGGCCGCTGGAGGCCGGGCCCGGGACCGGGCACACCGTGTCCCGATGGCCCGTCGTGTGTCCGCCGTCGTCACCGCCGCCGCCCTCGCCCTGTCGTGCGTACTGCTCGCGGGGGCGGGGCCCGTGGCCGCGGCGGACGGCGGGGCCGATTCCGCACGCCTGGTGGACGTCGGATCCGGTCGCCGCGTGCTGCTGGACTGCCGCGGATCCGGGTCCCCCACGGTCGTGCTCGTGTCCGGCGCAGGAGGTGCGTCGGACGAGTGGACGCACGTCGCGGACCCCGCGCGTCCCGGGGCCGACCTGAAACCGGATCCGTCGGCCGTCCTCACCACGGTCGCCTCGTTCACGCGCGTGTGCGCCTACGACCGGCCCGGCACCACCCGGCTCGACGGCACGCCGAACCGTTCGACGCCCGTGCCCCAGCCCACCACGGCGGCCGCGGGCGTCAGGGACCTGCGGGCGGCGCTCACCGCCGGTGAGCGCCCGCCGTACGTGCTGGTCGCCGCCTCCTGGGGAGCGATGATCGGCTCGCTGTTCGCACGTACCGGACCGGCGCTGACCGCCGGGCTGGTGACCGTCGACGGCGCCTCCCCGTTCCTGAAGGACACCCTGACACCGGCCCAGTGGTCGGCGTGGATGGACCGGATCCGGGCCACGGACCCCGGGAAGGGTCTCGAAGCACCCGACTACCCCGCCGCCGTACGGGAGGTCTCCGGGGCGCCGGCCCTGCCGCGTCACCTGCCCGCCGTCGTGCTCACCTCCGACCACCCGTGGGACCTCGGAGTCGGCGGCGGATCGACCTGGCCGGCCTGGCTGGCCGCCCAGCAGCGCCTGGCCGAGGGGCTGCACGCCCGGCACGTAACCGACACCGACAGTGGCCACGGCATCGCCGTCGAGCAGCCGCGACTCGTCGTGCAGGCGATACGCGACGTGGTCGACGAGGTCCGCGCCGCCCCGGCGGCCGGGCGCGGAGCCGGTCAGGGCCGCTGAGGGGCCCGCGCCGCGGACGCGGCCTCGGACAGCCCGTGCAGCAGGGCCAGGGCCTCCCGCAGCCCGCCGGGGCGCAGCATGCCCGGGGCGGGCGCGGGTCCCGCCCAGCCGGGGCCCGCGAGGAGGACCGTGGTCCGGGCCCGGGCGCCCTTGACGCCCCAGGTGGTGTCGGCGACGTGCCGGGCCAGGGCGTGGTGCGCGGTGGAGCGGGCCTGGGCCCACAGCACGACCGCGGCCGGTCCGGTCCGGCGCACGGCCTGGTCGAGCGCCTCGGGCGGTACGGCCGCCCCGAACATCCGGGCGGGCAGGCCGAGTTCGGCGAGACCAGCGGTCAGCGCCTCCAGCGGGAGGGTGTGCTGCTCGCCCGGTACGCAGGCCAGCAGGATCGGGGGAGCGGCCGCCCGGGGCCCGGACGGCGCACCGGTGCCCACGCGGCGCAGCGCGGTCGAGACGTGCCAGGACAGGAGGTGCTCGACCTCGACGTACTGGTCGCCCGAGGTCTCCCACTTGCGACCCACGGCGTGCAGGGTCGGCACCATCACCTCCTCCCAGGTGGTGACGAGGCCGTACTCGGTGATCAGGGAGCCCAGCATCTCGTCCATGGTCGGGGAGTCGAGGCGCACGGCGGCCCGGCCCAGCCCCCGGCACTCCTGGCGCACATCGCCCAGCGGCAGGCCGTTGCCCGATCCCGGCTCACGGGCCGGCGCGGCGGGGACGGCGCGGGCGGCCGCGGACGCGGAAGATGCGGCGGACCCGGCGGACCCGGCGGACCCGTCGCCCGCCGACCCGCCCCGGGCGGCGCGCGCGGCCTCCGCCGGCGGCACCCCCGACGCGGTCAGGCGGCACATCTCCTGCAGCACGGCGATGTCCCCGGGGGTCCACCGCCGGTGCCTGCCGTCCTCCCGGGAGGCCGGCCCGATGCCGTAGCGCCGGTCCCAGGAGCGCAGGGTCGTGGGGGCCACCCCCAGCCGGCGCGCCACGGCTCCGGTGGTCACGCCGTGTGCGGGCTCTGCGGGCTCGTTCATGCATCCATCATGCGACGCACAAACGATGCGAGTGGAATCGATGCGATGCGCGGACGGAATCTGGACGGGCCCACGGCGCACGGTGCGCCCTGCGGGCACCGTCCGCCGACCGGCCCACCCCGGTCCCGGCCCGAGGAGCAGTCGCCATGACCGCACAGAGCGTCACCGCCCGGCCGTCCGACGCGGCCCGGGAGCAGCTTCCCGACCACGAGATCGCGGAGGGTTTCGTGCACGGCGACGAACGCTGCCTGAGCGCGGCCTACCGCCGCTGGGGCGGGCTCGTCCACACCCTGGCGGCCCGCACCCTCGGCGACTGGAGGGAGGCCGAGGACGTCAGCCAGCAGGTCTTCCTGGCCGCCTGGCAGGGCCGGGCCGGATACCGGCCGGAGCGCGGACCGTTCGCCGGCTGGCTGGTCGGCATCACCCGGCGGAAGATCGCCGACGCGCTCACGGCCCGTACCCGTCGGCTCGACCTGGTCGCCGCGGCCGGCGCCGCCCTGCCGCCCGCTGACGAGCCGGCGGTGGGCCCCGAAACCGTACTGGAGCGGCTGCTCGTCACCGGCGAGCTGGCCAAACTGCCCCGCGCACAGCGGGAAGTGCTGGCCATGGCCTTCTACGCGGACCTGACCCAGGCCCAGATCGCCGAGCGCACCGGCATGCCGCTCGGCACCGTCAAGAGCCACGCCCGCCGCGGGCTGCACCGGATGCGCCACTGCCTCGGCGGCGATCCGGGCGGCACCGGCGGCCGGCACACGGCGCCCTCCGGAACAAGATTCCCATCCGCGGGCCGTCCGGCACCGAAGTACCCGTGAAACGCCCGGCACCGGCCGTGCGGGCAGGCGAGCGTGAGGGGTTGAGTGACGTGGACCGGCAGAGAGTCGCTGTGGTGGGCGGGGGCGTGGCGGGGCTGACGGCCGCCCATGTGCTGCAACGCGAGTACGACGTGGTGCTGTACGAGGCGGACGACCGCCTGGGCGGCCACGCCCACACCCATGAACTGCCCACCGCGGACGCGGGCACCGTCCACGTGGACAGCGGATTCATCGTGCACAACGAGCGCACCTACCCGCACCTGCTGCGACTCTTCCAGGAACTCGGCGTCACCACCCAGGAATCCGAGATGAGCATGTCCGTCCGGTGCGACGGCTGCGGACTGGAGTACGCGGGCGCCCGCGGCGCGGCCGGCCTGCTCGGCGGCGGCAACCTGCTGCGCGGCCGCCACCTGCGCATGCTGGCCGAGGTGCCGCGCTTCCACCGTGCCGCCCGGCGGCTGCTCGACTCCGAGGACGGCGGGCAGACCCTGGGGGAGTTCCTCGAACGACGCCGCTTCTCCTCCTACTTCGTCGGCCACTTCGCCATCCCGCTGGTCGCGGCCGTCTGGTCCTGCGCGCCGGACACGGCCCTCCAGTACCCCGCCCGGTACCTCTTCCGCTTCCTGGCCCACCACGGACTGCTGTCCGTCAAGGGATCCCCGAAGTGGCGTACGGTCACGGGCGGTTCGGCGAGCTACGTGGCCAGGGCCGCCAAGAACCTCACCTCCGTCCGCACCGGGACTCCGGTCCGGTCCGTCGTGCGCGCCGCCGACCACGCCCGCGTGCTCACCCCCGACGGCGACTCGACCCCGTACAAGGCCGTGGTCATCGCCGTCCACCCCGACCAGGCGCTGCGACTGCTGGCCGACCCGACCGAGGACGAGATCCGGATCCTCGGAGCGTTCACCTACTCCCGCAACCCCACGGTGCTGCACCGCGACACCTCGCTGCTGCCCCGCTCACCGCACGCGCGCGCCTCGTGGAACTACTGGCTCCCGTCCTGCTCGGCCCGGCCCGAGAGCGTCCAGGTCAGTTACGACATGAACCGGCTCCAGCAGCTGCCGACCGCCGACCCGCACATCGTCACCCTCAACGCCCGCGGCCGGGTCGACCCCTTCGAGGTGATCGCCCGCATGGTCTACGAACACCCCGTCTACACCCCCCGGTCCGTCGCCGCACAGCGGGAACTGCCCCGGCTGAACTCACCCGTGACCGCCTTCGCCGGCGCCTACCACGGCTGGGGCTTCCACGAGGACGGCTGCCGCTCCGGCGTCGCCGCGGCCGAGGCCCTGGGGGTGCGGTGGTGAACGGCACCCCCGCGCCACGGGCCGCCCTGCCCCGCGTACCGGCCCTCTACGAGTGCACGGTGGCCCACGCCCGCACCACCCCCGTCCGCCACGCCTTCAGCCAGCGCACCTACCTGTGGCTCATCGACATCGACGACCCGCCCCGCATACCCCGGGCGCTGCGCGCCCTGGCCCGGTTCGACCCCCGCGACCACTTCGGCGGCCGGGCACCCACCCTGCGCGCGGGCCTGGAGGCGCAGCTGTCCGCCCACGGGGTCGAGAACGCGGACGGGCGCGTCCTGATGCTCGCCCACGCCCGCGTCCTCGGGCACGTCTTCAACCCGCTGACCCTGTACTGGTGCCACGACCGCGCCGGTACCCCGGTCTGCGTCGTCGCCGAGGTCCACAACACCTACGGCGAGCGCCACTGCTACCTGCTGCGCCCCGGCATCGACGGACTGGCCGACGTCCCCAAGGACTTCTACGTCTCGCCGTTCTTCGCGGTCGAGGGCTTCTACCGGATGCGGCTGCCCGTCCCCGGCGACCGCCTCGACCTGACCGTGCAACTGCGCCGCGACGACGGGACCTGCCCCTTCACCGCGACCGTACGGGGCCGCCACCGCCCGGCCGGCGTCAGCGCCCTGCTCGGCGCCGCACTGCGGCACCCCTGGTCCACCGCCAGGGTCTCCGCCGCCATCCGCTTCCACGGCATCCGCCTCTTCCTCCGCGGACTCCCGGTCCGCCCCCGTCCCGTTCGCCCCCCGCAGGAAGGCACCCTGTGACCGTCTCGTACTCCCCGGCCCACGAGAGCGCGCTCGCACCCGTCGACGCGGACCGCTGGCCCGACGTGGCCCGGCCGCCGCGCGGATCGGCCCTGCGCACCGCCGTCGCCGAGCGGATCATCGGCCGCGCCCTCGCCCGGCTCCCGCTGCGCATACGGCACGGTTCCGGGGAGCGCCCGGCGTACCGCGTCCCGCCGCAGGCCGGAGCGCTGCCGACGCTCACCCTCCACGACCCCGAGGCCTTCTACCGCCGGATCGGCGCGGACGGCCTGATCGGCTTCGGCGAGTCCTACATGGCCGGGGAGTGGGACAGCGACGACCTGGTCGGCGCCCTGACCGTGCTCGCCGCCCACGTCGACGACCTGGTGCCGGCGCCCCTGCGCCGGCTGCGCGACGCGTGGGTGCGCAGGCGCCCCGAGCAGCAGCGCAACACCCCCGAGGGCGCGCGGGAGAACATCCACCGCCACTACGACCTGTCCAACGAGCTGTTCACGCTGTTCCTCGACCGGAGCATGACCTACTCCTCCGCGGTCTTCGCCGCCTTCCCCGCCGGGCCCGCGACCTTCACCGCCGCCCAGCACCGCAAGATCGACCGGCTCCTCGACCTCGCGGACGTCGGACCGGGCACCCGGCTGCTGGAGATCGGCACCGGCTGGGGCGAGCTGGCGATCCGGGCCGCCGCGAGGGGCGCCCGGGTGCTGACCGTGACGCTCTCCGCCGAGCAGCGCGACCTGGCCCGGGAACGCATCGCCGCGGCGGGCCTCGGCGACCGGGTCACCGTCGAACTGCGCGACTACCGCCACGTGGAGGGCTCCTTCGACGCCGTCGTCAGCGTGGAGATGATCGAAGCCGTCGGCGCCGAGTACTGGTCCGCGTACTTCGCCGCCCTGCGCCGGTTCCTCGCACCCGGCGGCCGCGTCGCCCTCCAGGCCATCACCATGCCGCACGAGCGGATGCTCCTGACCGCCCGCACGCACACCTGGATCAGCAAGTACGTCTTCCCCGGCGGGCTCATCCCCTCCCGCGAGGCGATCGCCCGCGAGAGCGCCGCGGCCGGGCTGCACACCGTGGCGGACAGCGGCTTCGGCGACCACTACGCGGAGACGCTGCGGCTGTGGCGCGAGGAGTTCGACCGCCGGGCCGACTCCGTCGAAGCCCTCGGCTTCGACCGCACCTTCCGCCGGATGTGGGAGCTCTACCTCGCCTACTCCGAGGCCGGATTCCGCTCGCGCTACCTGGACGTACGCCAACTGCTGCTCACCGCCGACCCCGTGCCGCGGGAGACCCCGTGACCGGCCCGGCGCAGACCCTCGCCGGCGGCGTCGACTGGGGCGCGCTGGGCGTCAACCTGGCCGTCGCGGCCGGCGCCGCCCTCGCCGTCATGCTGGTGACCTTCGCCGTAGCCACCGTCAGGGGCCTGCACCGGATCGTCGACATCGCCTGGGGAGCCGCCTTCGCCGCGGTGGCCCTCACCAGCTGGCTGCTGTCGGCGGGGTACGGCGACGAGGGCCGGCGGCTCGCGGTCGCCGCGGCGACCGTCGTGTGGGGACTGCGCCTGGCCCTGCACATCGCCCGGCGCGGCCGGGGGCACGGTGAGGACCCGCGCTATGCCCGCATGCTCGCCCGGGCGCCGGGCAGCACCCGGCTGTACGCGCTGCGCAAGGTCTACCTCCTCCAGGGCGCCCTGGTCTGGCTCGTCTCGCTGCCCGTGCAGGCCGCGTCGTACGTGTCCGTGCCCCTCGGTCCGCTCGCCGCCGCCGGCCTGCTGCTGTGGGCGACCGGACTGCTCTTCGAGGGGGTCGGTGACCTCCAGCTCGCCCGCTTCAGGGAACACCCCGAGCACCACGGAACGATCATGGACCGCGGTCTGTGGAGCTGGACGCGGCACCCCAACTACTTCGGCGACTTCCTCGTCTGGTGGGGTCTGTACCTGCTGGCCTGCGCGACCTGGCAGACTGCGGCGCTCACGCTGGTCTCGCCGCTGGTGATGAGCGCGCTGCTGATCTGGGGCAGCGGCAAGAGACTGTTGGAGGCCCACATGGCAGACCGGCCCGGATACGCCGCCTATGCCGCCCGCACCAGCGGGTTCTTCCCGCGCCCGCCGCGCGCCGGACGCCGGGAGCACGGGTGACGGCCGGGACGGAGCGGGACACGGCATCGACCGGCGAGGGCCGGGAGCTCGTGGTCCGCACGTCCCCCGAGATACCCGCGGCGGCGGTCCTGCTGCTGCACGGCGGGCGGGAGGACGGGCCGGAGCCGCCGCCCCTCCTCAACCTGCCCGCGCTGCGGATGAGGCCCTTCGCCGCCGCCGTCGTCCGCGCGACGCGCGGACGCGACGTCCTGGTCGCCGAGGTGCGCTACCGGCACCGCGGATGGAACGGCTCCCGATGCGACGCCGCCAGGGACGCCGAGGCGGCCCTCGCACGGCTGCAGGGGCTCGCCGGGGACGTACCGGTGGTCCTCGTCGGCCATTCGATGGGCGGCCGGGCGGCGCTGCGGGCGGCCGGCGCACCCCTGGTGCACGGCGTGGTGGCCCTCGCCCCCTGGTGTCCGCCCGGTGAGCCGGTGGACCACCTCGCGGGCCGCAGGCTCTACCTGCTCCACGACGAGCAGGACCGGGTCACCTCGGCCGCCGGGTCCTGGGAGTTCGTACGCCGCTCCCGGCTCGCGGGCGCCGACGCCACCGCCATCCCGATGCACACGGGCGGCCACGCGATGCTCCGTGGCGCGGGCGCCTGGCACCGGCGTACCGCCGCACTCGTCACCAGCCTCGTCACCCGGGACTGACGGTCCGCCGCCGCTCCGGGAGCGACCAATCCGGCGTTGCCCGCGCTGCGAAGTCACGGGTGTGAGCATCGACAAGAAAGCCATCGAGCGGCCGGTGGCGGCGTCGCTGGCCGGACTGGTGTCCGGCTACGCGGCACTGGCACTGGCGGAACTGGTCGCAGCCGGGGCCCGGCCCCAGGCCGGCCCGGTCCCGGTCGTCGGGGGAGCGGCCATCGACCGCACGCCCGCCGCGGTCAAGGACTGGGCGATCCGCACCTTCGGGACCGACGACAAGCTCGTCCTGCAGCTAGGGATCCTCGGCGTGACCGCCCTCCTGGCCATGGCCGTGGGGCTGCTCGCCCTGCGCAGGCGGCGCACCGGGGCGGCGGGCGTGTTCCTGTTCGGCCTGGTGGGAGCCGCGGCAGCGCTGAACCGGCCGGACTCCGGAGGCCTCGCCGACGCCCTGCCCTCGGCGGCGGGCGGCCTGGCCGGTGCGCTCGTGCTGTACGCCCT
>NZ_JBSGXU010000049.1:0-46442 GCF_053610205.1 Streptomyces sp. NPDC054932
CAACACCTCATCGCCACCTGGACCGGCACCTGCCCCACCTGCCGACAACCCACCCCATGGCAGCCCTACGACACCACCTAACAAAGCACTACTAGGGGGTGCATTTCGGATCTTGCCGGGCCCGCGTCGCCCGGCACCGCACCGGACCTGCGGCTTCTCTGTGGACGAGCAGGTCCGCCCTGCCGTAGTTTCCCTCTGCGCGCTCATCCCCGGGCGCCTGCGCACCGTGCCCGTGGGGGGTCCACACCGTCATGTCCTCATCCCGTTCCAGGGCGCTCCGCCCTCGCCCGCCCATGTCCGGCCCGGTCCCCGGCCCCGGACGCGGTCTGCTCGTCGCAGTGGGCGTCGTACTGGCGGCGGCCGCAGTCGCGGATCTCTTCTCCCTGTACGCCGGTTTTCGGGCGCACTCCGCGGTGGAAGGGGACGGGGGGTTCGCCTACCTCTCCGAGGACCGGTGGGAGGCCCTGTACCTGCTGTTCTCCAGGGTGGACCAGGTTCGGATGCCGATCCTGGTGGTGTGCGCGGCCGTGTTCATCACCTGGTTCCACCGCGCTCGGCGGAGTGCCGGAGGGCTGGCGCCCGCCGGGTTCCGGCAGGGGCCGGGCTGGGCCATCGGGGCCTGGTTCGTTCCGGTGGCCTGTCTCTGGCTGCCGTACCGGATCGCCGTCGAGGCATGGACGGCCGGCCTGCGGGGTGCCGAGGGCCGCTTCTGGCCGGTCAACCTCTGGTGGGCATCGTTCGCCGGATCGTTCGTGCTGAGCCGGTACGCCGATCTGCGCCACCGGCGGGCGGAGGACCTCGGATCCTTCCTCGACGCGGTGACCCTCGGCATGGTGGCCGATGCCCTGAGCATCGTCGCGGCAGGCGCGGCCGTCCACTTCGCCGTACGCCTGACCCACATGCTGGGCGACGGGAAGGACCCGGCCGCCGCCCGTCGGTGAGCCGGGAGCGCCCGGGCCGCAGCCGTGCCGGCGGCGACTGCGGGACGTTCCCCGCCGCCGGACCTCAGAGGCGCTTGGCGCTGCGCAGGGCGGCGGCGTAGTAGCCGTTGCCGTCGAGGCGGGAGGCGCCGCCCTTGTCGCCGATGGTGGGGCCGTTGGCCTCTTCGCGGCTCGATATGAAGACCTTGTGCCCCTCGGTGTCGTTGCCGAGGTAGAGGCCGGTGTGGTCCAGCCGGTCGTTGGTGCGCGCGTCGAGCTTGAAGAACACCAGGTCGCCCGGCTGGAGGACGTCGATGGAGGCCGGTCGGTCCTGCGGGGCGACGCCCTTGAGCGGCAGAATGTCCACGCCGGTCTTCGCGCGGGCCATTCCGTTGGCGGTGCGCGGCAGTCCGTTGCCGCCCGTGTCGGAAGCCATGAGCGGGAAGCGGCCGCGGTAGCCGAACACGGTGCGGATGAAGCCGGAGCAGTCCAGGGACCGGAACTTGGCCTTCTCCGGCTGTTCCGTGGTGCCGTTCCGGAAGGTGTACGGGGTGCCGAGGTAGTCGTAGAAGTCCGACTGCTCCAGGCGCAGGTCGTTGCCGGCGGAGCCGTTCGGGTTGAGCGGACCGAAAGCGGCGTCGCCCGCGTACTGGACACCGGCGGCGTCCTTCTTGACCGGCGCCTGGTCGCCGTACTGGAAGGCGATCGCGAAGAGGTCGTCCTCCTCGCTGCCGTAGTACTTCTTGAACCAGTCCTGGAACCACTGCTCGCGCTCCGCGCCGTTGCGCCAGCTCTCCGGCAGGAGGCGGACCCAGTTGTCGGTGACCACGCGGGCCTGGGTGGTGGCCGGCTCCGCGAAGGTGCGGCTCTTGCCGGTGAGCGATGCCGTGCGCGCCCCGTCCGTGAAGGTGGCGAGGACGGCTCCGTCCGAGCCCCGCAGGACCGAGCGCTCCGGGTTCTTCAGCCGCTCCCACTTGTGGGCGCCGTCCTTGGTGCCGCCGCCCTTCTGCGCCTGGTCGGTGACGCGCAGCACCGCTGGTGCCTGTGCCTGCTCCTCCTTGCGCAGCTCGTAGGTGAAGTACGCGCTGCCGGCCAGCAGGACCGCCAGGACGGCGGCGTGCAGGACGGTGCGGGTACGGCGGGCGGGCTTGGTTGTCATCGGTGCTCCGGGCAGTGCGGGTGATCGGGCGCGGCGTCGGTCAGGCGTGCGGCATGAAGCCGAGCAGGATGCCCGAGGTCAGGACGACGTACGTCATGAGGGTCGCCGAGCCGGTGGCGAGCAGCGTGGCGCCCTTGGGCTGGCGGACGAGCTGGTAGGCGATCAGCCCGGGGACGATGAAGCCGAGCGTCTGGTTCGCGTACAGCAGCGGAAACTTCATCTGCAGCACGATCACCACCGTGGCCTGGAGGAGCACTCCTATGAGGACGACGGCGGCGAACAGGCGCTTGCCGTAGAGGATGACGAACTTCTGGGTGACGAGGGTGAGCGCATACGTCAGGACCGTGATGCCGACGACGAGCGCCGCGCGCTGGAGGTCCTCGATCAGGGTGAGCGCGAGCCAGCCGGGGGTGATCATTCCGCCGGGTGAGAGGTTCGTCGTGAGGTAGCACAGCAGGGAGAACAGCAGGCCCAGCGCGATGCCGATCGCGGCGATCTCGGGGGTGAGGACTGCGGGGATCAACGGGGTTCTCCTGGGCTCTGCCACTGCTGATTGGGGTGGGGCGCGTGCGGGTGGGGCGGCCAGGGCTGCTCGGGCGCCTGCTGCGGGTACGGATCCTGCTGCCATGGCTCCTGCGGCCGCGGCGGGTACGAACCCTGCGACGGGTACGAACCCTGCGGTGGGTACGGACCCTGCTGCGGGTACGGAGGCAGCGCCTGGGGAGCGGGTCGGACGGGCGTCCCCTGCGACGGGTGGACGTACTGCTGCGGCACGGGGGGCTGCGCGAAGCGTGCCTCCTGTGCGGCGGTGAGGTCCGCGTACGGATCGAGGCGCGGGGCGTACAGCGGCTGCGCGGCCGCGGCCTGCCGGGGCGCTGCGGGCTCAGGCGCCGGGGCCACCTCCTCGTCCTCGGGTTCCTCCTCGAAACCGGGCAGCTCCGCCAGGTGCTCCAGGAGGATCTCGCCCTGACCGTGGATGTTGCCGATGGCGACCAGCGACGAACTCTCACCGAGGTGACCGAGCAGCTCGTGCATGAACTCGTCGCCGTCCCGCTGGTCGCCGCCGAGGTCGACGGCGCGGGCGCGCCACTCGGCCGGGATCGCGTCGATGGCGCTCTTCGCCGGGTGTCCGATCACGAAGACCTTGTCGGGCATCAGATCGGGGATGATCTGGCCCATCTGGCCGTTGCGCTCGACGCGGTCGGGGCGGCAGTTGATCACGACGTTGAGGGGGCGGTCGACGGCGCCGAGGTCGAGGAGCTGGTTGATGTTCATCAGCGTCGACTCGGGGTCGTTCGCGGCGAAGACGTTGGCGAAGCGCACGCGCTTGCCGCCGGGGGCCACGTACCGCTCGACGGAGAGCACGCCCGGGTCCGGCGGGGCGTCGTACATCCCCTGGAGGGCGGTCTCGCGGTCGACGCCGAGGAGCTCGGCGACGGTGAGCGCGATGGCGACGTTCTCCTTGAAGGTGAACCAGCTGAAGCCGCGGAGCTCCTCGTCGCTGACCGTGTCGGGGTCGGCGTAGATCAGGGTGCAGTTCCTCGCGTCGGCCTCCTCCTGGAGCACGTGGAAGCGCTCCTTCTCGGCGGTCACGCAGATTCCGCCGTGAGGCATCGAGCGGGACAGGGAGCGCGCGATGTCGTCGAGGGTCGGGCCCATCTCGGCGACGTGGTCCTCGCGGACGTTGCACAGCACACCGATGGTCGACTGGATCAGCTTCGACTGGTTGATCTCCTGGAGCGCGGGCATGACCGCCATGCACTCCATGACCAGCGCGTGCGGCCGGTAGGCGGCGGCACGCCGGACGATGCCGATCTGTTCGACGACGTTGGCGATGCCGAACTTGCGGTAGACGGGCTCCTCGGTGGCGTCCGGGTGGATGAAGCGCGCCGCGGTACCGGTGGTCTTGGCGACCGTCAGCAGCCCGCCGCCGCGCAGGGCTCCCGCACACAGCCGGGTGATGGAGCTCTTGCCGCGAATGCCGTTGACCAGCACCCGGTTCGGTATCTGCGCGAGGTTGGCGTAGTGCCGGCGCTGCTCGACGATGCCCGCGACGAGCATGACCGTGCAGCAGAAGAGCAGCACGCAGTAGAGGAAGAGCACGGGGATCAGTTCCTTCCGGCCAGGCCGGCACGGCTGGGCTTCGGGCCGGCGCTGCCGGCGGCAGCGTCCCGCTTGCGCTGCTCGAGCAGCTGCTGCCGGATGACTTCCAGGCTGCGGGTCACGGCACCGACCTCGTCGTGGTGGGTCGGGTAGAGGACGGTGCGGCGGTCACCGTCGGCGAGGGCCTCGGCACGCTTGGCGAGGTCGCGCAGCGGCCGCACCACGATGATGTGCATCCAGCCGAGGCAGGCCGCAGAGCCCGTGAGGCCGAGCAGCCCGGCCAGCACGGTGCGGTTCTGCGTGGTGTACACGGGGATCTCCAGGCCCTTGGCCGGCTGCCAGGTCACGACCGTCCAGTCCAGGGGCTGAGCCACGCCCCCACCGGTCATCGGCGCAGCGGCGGCGATGTGCACGCCGCCCCGGCGCAGCAGGGCGCTCCGGGAGCGCGGGCCCTTGTCCGTCTTCTCGTTCGCCTTGGTCGCCAGAGTGTCGAGCTCGGTGTCCGACAGCGTCTCGAAGGCCAGGTAGCCGTTGTTGCCGCCGATCACCCGGTGCTTGGCGTCGACGACGCGGACCTCGCCCAGTCCGGGCCGCTTGAGCATGGCGTTGAGGAAGTCGATGCGCAGCTCGCCGACGACGGCCGCGCCGCCCAGGGCGGGTGCCGCGGCGTACTCGGTGATGACCGGCTGGTTGCCGCTGTTGATCAGCGTGACGGGCTGCTCGGAGGGGCCCTTGCCGGCGGGGTGGCGGGGCTTGCCGCCGGCCCGGGCCATGACCGTGCCGTCGGCCTGCAGCACGTAGAGGGATTCGTAGCGACCGTGCTGGGTCCGGGTGCGCTCCAGCACCTTCGTCATCTCGGCGGGAGTGGTCTTGTCGGTGATGACGGAGGCGACGGAGGTGAGGTCGGCGTGTCCCTCGTTGAGGGCGCGTCGCACTCGGTCGGCCAGGGTGTCGGTGCGTTCGCGCTGGTCGTCGACGATGCTCTGGGGCACCGCGACGGAGGCTCCCGCGCGGTTGAGCGTCAGCAGGAGCGGCGCGGCCCACACCAGGAGCAGGACTGCGCACACCGCGATGAGGGCGCGCGTCCCGATGCGTGCGCGGCGGCCGGTCCGGGGGCCTGCGGTGTCCGCGTCGGGCTCGCCGAGGAGCTGGCGGCGCAGCCGGTCGAGGGCGGCGCCGATGCGGGCGGTCTCGCCGTACTTGGGCACGGTGACGGGCCGGTGCAACTCGCCGCGGCCGATCCTGCGGCTCTCCAGGAACAGCCTGAGCAGCGGGCGCTGCACGGTGACCACGAGCAGGGCCACGGCGAGCGCACCGAGGACCAGCAGGGCGCCGGCCGTGGCGATCCAGAAGAAGGAGTCGACGGCGGCGGCGCGCTCCTCGGCGACGCCGACGAACGAGACGACGGTGAGGCCGAGGGCGGTCGCGTCGGTGCCGACGCCGGGCTGCGAACCGGTGAGCTTCGCGTAGCCGGCCACGGAGCGGTGACCGGCCCTGGAGTCCCCGAGCAGGCTGCCGCTGACGCCCGCGAAGCCGCCGGAGCCGGGCTCCTTGGCCTGGAGCGGGTGCTGCCGGGCCTTCTGCGCGACGGTCTTGGCGAACTTCCTGAGCTGCTTCTTCTCCTGCTCCGAGCCGCCGATGCCGTCGCTGCCCAGGACCTGGCCGGACGCGTCGAGGACGGCGATGGCGCGGGACTTGCCCAGGCTGACGCCCGGGACCTTCAGGCTGCTGGAGGCGACCAGGAGCTGCTGGGGGCGGTTGGGCCAGGACAGCAGGGCGAGAGTGAGGAGGCGGGTCTCACCGTTCTCCAGCCGGACCATGCGGGGGGCGAGGCCGGACTCGGAGTTCAGGGCGGTCAGGTCGAGGGCGGTCAGCGGGAGGTTCTCGCCGCGCTGCGCCTCGAGGCGGCCCGACTTGATCTCGATCACGGCCGTGCCGCGCCACTTCTGGTAGACGCTGCCCAGCTTGTCGAGCACGGAGTCGGGGGACACCGGTTCGCCCGAGCTGAACAGGGAGGCGGTCCTGCCGACGTCCGTGATGCTCTCGTCCAGCGAGGCGCGCAGGGCGATGGCGCCGTCCTCCGCGAAGTACTGCTGAGAGGTGAGGACGGCCGGCGGTACGGTCGTCCTGCCCACGTGGCCGAGCTGGAACGCGGTGAGGGCGGCGAGGGCCAGCAGCAGGACGGACAGGGACGCGATGGGCGGACGGATGCCGCCCAGCAGCGACATGTCGGCCCGACGGCGTGTCCGGTGCCGCCTCGATCGCGACGCGGCCAACGCTGGCTCCTCTTCGTTGTGTCCTGGAGCCGGTGCGGCCGAGGCAGGTGATGGTCTGGGGTACGGGGTGTCGAGAGTGTGCGGGGCGGCCTGCAGGGCCCTGGTACTTCAGACCAGGGCGGGCCGCTCCGCCCGGCAGGGCGTGGCTCCGCGGATGCTCCCGGTGGCGGCTCGTCCGGCTGCCCGGTGCCGGGAAGCACCGCAGCCGGCCCGGAGGGATCCGGGCGGGGTGGAGGGCGGGCCGGACCGTGGGGCGGCGGGAGAGGAAACGGAGAACATCACTCCGATATTTTTATATGACTATGAGCGCTCCATTGACCAGGCGAGTAACGATTGCAGTTCTGTGCGGCGTTTCCGTTTCCCTTTGTGCCGTTTTGGTGCTTCTGGCGACGGGATCGAGAAGCGCACCCCCGACCCGCCCGGCCGGCCCCGCGACGCAGTCACCCGCAGGCAGCGACCTGGAGCAGCAGATCGCCCGGTTCACCGCGGGCCTGGACGAGCGCGGGGGGTACCGCATCCCAACGGACCGGGAACGACTGGCATTCACCGGTGCCGTCGCCCACCTGCTCGACGGTGATCAGGAGGCGGCGCGGGCCGGCCTGGCCGAGATCGACTTCACCCTCCGTACTGTGACGGACGCCGTCAGCGGGCGCCGGTACGCCGAGGTGGCGGACCGGGTGAGTGAATCGGGCCACACCACCCGCGGCTGGGGCCGGGTGTACGTCGACCTCGACCATCCTCCGCGCTGGTCGGTGCAGGTCCCGCACCCCGTGGCCGACGCCCGCACGGAACACCTGGGGGCGCGGGTGCTGCGCGCAGCGCCGGGCGGGGTGATGGTGCTCGCCGGGGCTCACCGCAACGCCGGCAAGGACGGTGCGGCGGACATGGCACACCACTCCGACTCGATCTTCCACGGCGTGGTGGACGAGCTGACGCGGCGCAACCTTCCGGGGGTCCAGCTGCACGGATTCGCCAATGAGTCGTTCCCCGGGCGCGACGCGGTGGTCTCCACGGGCGTCGGCGACAGGGCCAAGGCGGACGCGGGGGTGCTGGCCGCAGCGCTGCGGCGCGACGGTCTGAAGGTCTGCACGGCGTACTCCGAGCGGTGCAAGCTCGCCGGACGGGAGAACGAGCAGGGCCTGGTCGCCGCCGCGGAGAACGTCCGCTTCCTGCACATCGAACTGAACAAGGCGGTCCGGGGCGATGACGAGAAGCTCGACCGGGCGGCGGCTTCGATCACGACGCTCACGGACCGCTGGTCCCGCCGGTGATCCGGGCAGGAGGCGCAACGGGGCGCGCAGGATGACGTCGGCGGGCGGCCGGTTCAGCAGACCGGACGGGATCCGTCGAGCACCGCGCTCACGGACACGTAGTACTCCTTCTGCGCCGAGTACGAGACGCTGAGCAGCGTCGGCTTCCCGTCCACTTCCTTGCGGAAGCAGATGTCCTTGGGCAGGAAGCCGGGGGTGATCTTCGGGCGGGACCCGGTGGCCTTCCAGCCCGCGGCCGGCGCCGCGGCCCAGTAGTGGTCGAGCACCACGCGGGGATCGCCGTCGAAGGCGTAGTGCTTGTCGGCGGTCAGCCAGACGTCGGTGCCGCTGTCGTCCATGCACTCGGCGCCGGTCCCTTCCGGCACGGGGGTCGCCCCGGCCGGAGCCGGCGGAACGGCGACGGCCGATATCTGCTCCAGGCGTTCCACGCCCTCGGGCTCGTCACACTGCCCCTCGGCGCCGATCAGCAGCGTGGCGCACCCGTACAGCAGACTGCCGACCAGGACGAACGCCACGACGCATGCCGCGGTGATGAGTGCGTTCGTCAGGCCGCGCCTGCTGGAATCCGTAGCGCTCACGGAACAACGACCTCACTCATCAAGTCAGCCGGCTTCTCCGGTGGTAGTGCCGCCCAACCTAGTGCAGGGGCCGTGCGTGCTCCCTGCCCGGTCGTTCCGAGGCCCGCGTCCCACTGCCTCCGCGTGCCTACCGCGGCGCGGGGTCGTCACTGCGGGCTCCTTCAGCGGTCACCCCGGGGGGCCAGGTGCCGTGCTCGATGAAGTGCGACACGGCCTGGCCTGCGACGTCGAAGGCGACGGTGTCCCGGTCGGCGTAGACGTCGACCTGTCCGTTGGACAGTTGGTAGCCGTCGGAAGAGCCTTCGGCGTGCGGATCGACGAGATGCTCCCCGGGCTCCCCGTCCCCGTCCAGCAAGAAGACCTTCGCTCGTTCGCCGTTGGTCACCACGGCCAGGAGCTGCCCCGCGTCGTTCTCGAACCACGTCTCCTGGTTCCCCCAGTCCCACCGATGTCGAAGCAGGTGTCGAGCCTGTTCACCGGAGTAGGTGTGACCGGCGGAGTCCTGCAGGTGCCAGCGGTTCGTGGTCGTCAAGGTGCTCCTGCCTCGATCTGACGGGACGCCAGGACGGTGTCCCATGAGATTCCCATTCTCACACCCATGACCCGACGGGGGCCCGATATCGGGGTGTCGGGGTGTGCGAGGTCGGGTTCTGCCCGGCGCCGACGATCTCGCCCTCCGCGGGCTCAAGGCGACGACCGCAGGCCGGAGTCCGGATGCTCGACGGACGTGCCGATGCCCCGTATGGTCCGGGCATGGCCACCCATGAGCGCGAGATCACGGACCCGGTCGATCTGTGCCTCGCGGACGGGCGCCTCGCGCCGGACGCGGTCGGCTGGTCGCGCCGGCCGCTCCACCGCTCAAGGATCGGCGGGTGGGGACGCACGAAGCGGTGGGAGTACTGGTGCGTGACCACTCCGACCCACCTGGTCGCCCTCACCGTCAGCGATCTGGACTACCTCGCCCTCTCCTGCGTGTACGTCCTGGAGTTCGGCCCCGAGGGCCGGCAGCGAGAGTTCGAACGCACCGCACTCGTCCCCGGCGCACGCGGTGTGCACCTTCCCGACACCATCGCCGGAGCCGGCGGCTCCCGTCCCGTTTCCGTGGGCCCCGAGCGGCCCGTACGCGGCCAGGTACGCATAGGGATCAGCAACGAGGGCGCCGCCACCCGGCTCAGGGCGCGGTGCACGGACCCGGACCGGCTGCCGGTCGAAGTGGATCTGCTGGCCGCGCTGCCCGAGGGGCACGAAACCCTGTCGGTCGTGGTCCCGTGGAACAGGCGTCGTTTCCAGTACACGTCCAAGCACACGGCGCGACCCGCCACGGGAACGGTACGGATCGGCAACGACGTGCTGGTCTTCGATGACGACGCCTGGGCCACTCTCGACCACGGGCGCGGGCGGTGGCCGTGGCGAACGGCCTGGAACTGGGGGGCCGCCTCCGGTCGCACCGACGGGCACACCGTAGGGCTCCAGTTCGGCGGTCGGTGGACGCGCGGCACCGGCTCGACCGAGAACGCACTGTGCGTGGACGGCACGATCTTCAAGATCGGTGAAGAACTCGACTGGCGCTACTCCCCGGAGGAGCCCCTGCAGCCCTGGACCATTCGCGGCGGTGGGGCCAACGAGGTCGACCTGGTCTTCACTCCGTTCCACAACAGGGTCGCGCGAGCCGAGCTCGGCCTGCTCGGCAACCGGACGAACCAGTGCTTCGGGCACTACACGGGGACCGTGCGCAGCGACGACGGCGAGCCGATCGCCGTGGACCGGCTGCTGGGCTGGGCGGAGGACGTCCGAGTGAGGTGGTAGCACGTCCAAGTGATCCGGCCGGGCCCGTACGTACACTGCCGGGCATGGCATGCCGCATCAGTGAACTGGTCATCGACTGCACCGACCCCGAGCGGCTCGCCGCGTTCTGGAGCGAGGTCCTCGGCTACGTCGAACTCGGCCGGGAGGAGGACGGAAGCATCGAGATCGGGCCGCCCGACGCCGGCTTCGGCGGCCCGCAGCCCACCCTCGTCCTCAGTCCCGGCGCCACCCCGCGGACCGGGAAACTCCGGCTGCACATCGACGTCAACGCCACCGACCGCGACCAGGAGGCCGAGTTGGAGCGGCTGCTCGCTCTCGGCGCCAGGCCCGCCGACATCGGCCAGAGCGGCACCGAGAGCTGGCACGTCCTGGCCGACCCGGAAGGCAACGAATTCTGCCTCCTGCGCACCCGGCTCCAGCCCCTCCGACCGCCGGCACCCTGACAGTGACACGACCCGGGCAGGCCCGTGTCGCGGGGGTTGTGACTATGATCCCCACAACCGGGGGGTGAGCGATGAAGCGTGGGCTTCTTGCGAGTGCGGGCCTGCTGCTGGCGGTCGTCACGGGGTGTACGTCGGCCGACCCCGGTCTCGGTTCTCCTCCCCCTTCTCCTGCTCCCTCGTCCCCTGCTTCCTCCGGTCCGGCCGAACCCCCCGTGCCCGAGCCCGGTCCCGCCACTCCACTCGGCGCCGCGGTGATCACCCCGGAGGACGCGAAGCTCATCGAGGCGTACAACGCAGGACCGTTGTTCCCGCCGGGCAGGCCGGCGCCGGCCGCGTCCGAGCTGGCGGTTCTGCGGCGCGGCCGGCCGGCGGGTACGGGTGACATTGCCTGGATGCCGGACGCCAACACCTACTGCCTGGCCACGATCCGGGAGCGGGCGTCGGACCGGCAGTGCTTCGGACTCGCGGCCGGGCGGAAGCCCCAGGGCTACGTCCACGTCGGCAGAAGCCGTCCGCACGGCCTGGGCGGCCTCGCGGAACCACCCCAGATGTGGCTCACCGTCAGCGTGGTCGAGAACACCGGCGGGCCGTTCGCCTTCACCGGCGGCACGCCCGAGCATGCCACCCCGGTACAGGAAGCCACGGTGAAGTTCCCCTCGGGCAGGACGATGACATTTCTGACGTACGACTTCCCGGAGGGCCAGAGCTTTCCGAGGGACGCGGAGATCTGCAGTCCGGGCCGGGCCGTCTGCTTCACGGCATTCGAGCCCAACGCGATCGGGGAATAGGCGATGGCGTGCGTGGCCGACGGACCGTCACCGCCCCGCTGAGCCCGCCCGTCCCGCCGGTCCTTCAGACCCCGACCGGAACCCCGGCACGGGCCGCTTCCGCCAGCCGCTCCAGCTCCTTCAGCCGCTCGCGCGTCTTTGTATCGAGCGGTACGTACGTCACGAGCCTCGGCCCGGTCCGCGGTCCGAGCCACAGGTTGGTGTGCTCCAGGTGCAGCAGACCCACCCGCGCGTTGCGGATGTACTTCGACTTCGCGATCTGCCCGCCGACCACCTCGTGGCGGGCCCACACCTCCCGGAACTCGGCCGAGGTCCCCTCCAGCCGGGCCAGGAGCGACTTCCACGCGGGCTCCATCAGGTGCTCGGCCATCGCCGCCCGGAACCTCGCGGCCATCAGCCGGTGCGTACTCGGCAGGTCGACCACCGCCTTGCGCCACTCGGGGTCCGTGAAGGCGAGCCACATGCAGTTGCGCTCCTCCGGCCGCTTGCCGTCCAGGTCGCAGAGCAACTGCCCGTAACCGGCGTTGTAGGCGACGATGTCGTACCGGCTGTTCTGGACGCACGCCGGAATGTGGCCCAGCTGGTCGAGCATCGCCCGTACGGCCGGTGTCACGCTCGGACAGACCGCGGGCGGCGCCGGATCCAGGCTCCCCGCCAGCGCGAACAGGTGCTCCCGTTCGCTCACGTCGAGCAGCAGCGCCCGTGCGATCGCGTCCAGCACCTGCGCCGACACCTGGATGTCACGCGCCTGCTCCAGCCACGTGTACCAGGTCACGCCCACCGACGACAGGTGCGCGACCTCCTCACGGCGCAGCCCCGGGGTCCGCCGGCGAGGCCCGCGCACCAGTCCGACCTGCTCGGGGGTGATCCGCTCGCGGCGGCTGCGCAGGAACTCGGCCAGCTCGTGCCGGCGGACGTCGCTTCCAGGGGCCACAGTGGTCATACTCCCAGCCTGCCGCACCGCTCATCCTGTTGCCAGGTAGTCCTGGTACCCGGATAACCGCACTCTGGTACCCGGCTGCCGGACGGGAGACCGTCGGAGGGTGACTCAGATCCCCGTACGCGACATCCCTCTTCGCCGCGCCCCTGCGCGGCCCGCGGCCACTGCCCGTCTGGGCGGCCCCGGCCTGTTCACCGTGCTGCTGGGCGCGGCCCTGCCCATGATCGACTTCTTCATCGTCAATGTCGCGCTGCCGTCCATCGAGCACGACCTCTCCGCCGGACCCGCCCTCCTGGAGCTCGTGGTCGGCGGCTACGGCGTCGCGTACGCCGTCCTGCTGGTCCTCGGCGGACGCATCGGGGACAGCCTCGGCCGCCGCCGGCTCTTCCTCGTCGGCATGGCCGCCTTCGGGGTCACCTCGCTCGCCTGCGGCCTCGCCCCGAACGCCTGGAGCCTCGTCGCCGCCCGCGTCGCCCAGGGCGCGGCCGCCGCTCTCATGCTGCCGCAGGTGCTCGCCACCATCCAGGCCACCACCGAGGGACCGCGCCGGGCCAGGGCCATGAGCCTGTACGGGGCCACCGGCGGCCTGTCCATGGTCGCCGGGCAGATCCTCGGCGGCGTCCTGGTCGCCGCGGACCTCGCCGGAACCGGCTGGCGGGCGGTGTTCCTGGTCAACGTACCCGTGGTGCTCCTGGGGCTGGTCCTGGCCGTGCGCACCGTCCCGGACACCCGGGCCGGCCGGCCCGCCGCCGTGGACGTGCCGGGCACCCTGCTGCTCGCCCTGTCGCTGGTCTCGCTGCTGCTGCCGCTCACCGAAGGGCGGGCCGCCGGCTGGCCGCTGTGGACCTGGGTCTCGCTCGGCGTGTTTCCCGTCGCGGCCCTGGCGTTCTACGTCACCGAGCGCCGGGCCGACCGCCTGGGCCGTGTCCCGCTGGTGCCGCCGAGCCTGCTGAGGCTGGAGTCGCTGCGACGGGGCCTGGCGCTGCTGGTGCCGTTCTCGATCGGATTCGGCGGCTTCATGTTCGTCCTCGCCGTGACCCTCCAACAGGGTCTGGACATGGGTCCGGTGACGGCGGGTCTGACGCTGGCGCCGATGGCTGTCGCCTTCTTCGGGGCCTCGCTGGCGGGGCCGCGCCTGGTCGCCCGTTTCGGCAGCCGGATCGTCACCGCCGGAGGAGTCGTCCAGGCGGCCGGGATCGCCCTCCTGCTGGCAACCCTCCACCACGGGTGGCCGGACCTCGGCCCTGCCGTGCTCGCTCCGGGCATTGCCCTGGCAGGACTGGGCCAGGGCTTCCAGATGCCCGTGCTGATGCGCCTGATGCTCTCGGACGTCCCCGCCGACCGGGCCGGGGCGGGCAGTGGCGTCATGATCACCGCCCAGCAGTCCGCCGTGGCGCTCGGCGTCGCCACACTGGGAAGCCTCTTCCTCGCGCTGGTCCCGGCGGCCGGCGTGCGCGGGGCGGTGTGCACCACCCTGCTCGTACAGCTCGCCCTGATCGCGCTGACCGTGCCGCTCAGCCTCCGCCTTCCCCGCATGCGCTGAGCGGACCGCATGAGCAGGACCTGCCGGGGCGGTTGAGCAGGTGCGCGCCGCGCGCGGTCGGTCGGTTCACTGGATGCGTGACCGGGACCGACCGCACGCAGGCGCCGGCTGCGCCCGCACGGCGCACGAAGCCGTGCCGGTGGTGCGGGCGCTTCGTACCGCAACCCTTCCCGGTGGTGCGCACGCTGCACTGCAACACCGGGCACGGGATCAGCGACGTGCGCGCCGACTTCCGGCGCAGGTTCAGGGACAACCTCCGAGCCGCCCCGCCGGGGGCTGCGGGCGGATCAGCCTGCGGCGAGGAGCGTGAGCGTGTCGATCACGCGGTTCGAGAAGCCCCACTCGTTGTCGTACCAGGCGACCACCTTGACGTGGCGGCCGTCGACGCGGGTGAGCTCCGAGTCGAAGATCGACGAGGAGGGGTTGCCCGTGATGTCGGCGGACACGAGCGGGTCGTCCGAGTACTCCAGCACGCCGGCCAGGGGTCCCTGCGCCGCGGTGCGGTACGCCTCGAGGATCTCCTCGCGCGTCACCTCGCGGGCGACCGTGGTGTTGAGCTCGACGATCGAGCCCACCGGGACCGGTACGCGGATCGAGTCGCCCGACAGCTTGCCGTCGAGCTGCGGCAGCACGAGGCCGATCGCCTTCGCGGCGCCGGTCGAGGTCGGCACGATGTTGACGCCGGCGGCGCGGGCGCGGCGGGGGTCGCGGTGCGGCCCGTCCTGCAGGTTCTGCTCCTGCGTGTAGGCGTGCACCGTCGTCATGAAGCCGTGCTCGATGCCGGCGAGGTCGTCGAGGACGGCGGCCAGCGGGGCGAGCGCGTTGGTCGTGCAGGACGCGTTCGAGACGATCGTGTGCAGGGCCGGGTCGTACGCGTCGGTGTTGACACCGAACGCGAGCGTGACGTCGGCGCCGTCGGACGGCGCACTCACGAGCACCTTGCGCGCGCCGGCCTTGATGTGGCCGCGGGCGGCCTCGGCCGAGGTGAAGCGGCCGGTGGCCTCCAGGACGAGGTCGACCTCGAGCTCGGCCCAGGGCAGCTGCTCCGGCTCCCGCTCGGCGAGCACCGTGATGCGGTGACCGTCGACGACGAGCACGTTCCCCTCGACGGTCACCGGGCGGCCGAGCCGGCCGGACGTGGTGTCGAAGGCGAGCAGCCGCGCGAGGGTGGCGGGCTCCGTGAGGTCGTTGACGGCGACGACCTCGAGATCGGTGTCGCGCTCGAGGAGCGCGCGCAGCACGTTGCGCCCGATGCGGCCGAATCCGTTGATGGCAATGCGAGTCATGAGCGATGTCCCTTTCGTTCGCCATCAGGTTCGCGCCCGCTCCCGGCCCGCGACAGCGGCGAGATCGCCATGGTTCGTAAGGATCTCGCCAGGGGGCGGGGGAGTGGGCCGATGGCGGGCTATTCGCCCTGGGTGAAGGTGCGCCGGTACTCGGTCGGGGTGGTGCCGAGGATGCGGTGGAAGTGCAGGCGCAGATTCGCGCCCGTGCCCAGGCCGACGTCGTCGGCGATCTGTTCGACACTGCGCTCCGATCGCTCCAGCAGCTCACGGGCCACGTCGATGCGGGCCCGCATGACCCACTGCATCGGCGTGTACCCGGTGTCCTCGGCGAAACGCCGCGAGAACGTCCGGGGCGAGACCCCCGCGTGCTGGGCGAGGCCCTCCAGCGTGAGCGGGTCGCCGAGCCGGTGCAGCGCCCACTCCCGGGTGGCGGCGAAACGCTCGCCGAGCGGCTCGGGCACGCTGCGCGGCACGTACTGGGCCTGGCCGCCGCTGCGGTAGGGGGCCGCGACCAGGCGGCGGGCCGCGTGGTTGGAGGCGGCCACGCCGAGGTCGCGGCGCAGGATGTGCAGGCACAGGTCGATGCCCGATGCGGCTCCCGCCGAGGTCAGTACGCTGCCCTCGTCGACGAACAGGACGTTCTCGTCGAGCCGGATGCCCGGATGTTTCGCCGCGAGGGCCCGCGCGTAGTGCCAGTGGGTCGTGGCGCGCTTGCCGTCGAGCAGGCCCGTGGCGGCGAGCGCGAACGCGCCCGTCGAGATGGCGGCGAGCCGTGCGCCCCTGGCGTGGGCGGCGATCAGCGCGTCGATGACGGCCCGCGGGGGGTCCTCACGGTCGGGGAAGCGGTAGCCGGGGACGAAGACGATGTCGGCCCAGGCGAGCGCGTCGAGCCCATGGGTGACGTGGTACGACAGGCCGTCCCCGCCGGTCACGAGGCCGGGCGCCGCCCCGCACACCCGCACCTCGTACGGCATGCTCGCGCGGGTCGTGAAGACCTGCGCCGGGATACCGACGTCGAGGGGCTTCGCGCCCTCGAGGACGAGGACGGCGACACGGTGGAGGCGGGAGGGCGGCACGGGGATCAGGGTACGGCGGGCCGGGCCCCGGGCCGGGCAGGGCCCTCCCGGGTTGCCCGTGCCGCCGCCCGGCGCGGACCTCCCTCACAGCCGCCCGGCGATGAGGTCCAGGTCCCCCCGGGTGAAGCCCGGACCGTCGGAGCCGTCCGGCGCGAACGACTCGATGACGGCCTGGAGTACGGGGGCCGAGTCCGTGCCGTTCACCTCGGTGACCTGCACGTTGTAGAAGATCAGCCGGCCGTCGACCTCCTCGTTGGAGATCTCCAGAACCTCGTCGAGCCAGTCGTCCGCCTTGGCGACGTTGCCCAGCGTGCGGTCCAGTTCGCGCAGACAGCTGCGGCCGATGCCCGGCAGCAGCGCGGCCGTGAGGGCCGTGGCATCGGCGAAGGTGCGCACGGCGGGCCAGAAGGTGTTGATGGGCCGGGGCCGGGAGGCGTCCGTGAAGTCGAAGAACGTGAGAGTGTGGCGCACGCACACGTGGTGCACGTTCTGCTCGGCCGCAGTCAGCGTCAGCGTGACCTGCCGCCCGCTGACACGGGCCCGGACCGTGGCGGTCGCGGCAGCCGTCGCGGAAGCCGCGTACGCCGCTATCGACGGCGCGTTCAGGCGGGCCTCCGCGAAGAGGCGCAGGCCCTGCTCGGGCGTCGGGAACGGCGTCAGCCCCTTGCGGAGGTTCTGCTTGGTCGTGGAGTCGTACACCCACTGTTCGCGCAGCGGCGGGTACAGCACCCGCTCACCCCGGTCGATGCGTTCGGCGGCGCTGTGCGCGGTCTGCAGATGCCGGTGCAGGGTGGTCCAGAGCGCGGCGTCGTACACGCCGCGCCCGTTGTCGGCGTCGGCGGAGTTCAGCCAGGCGGTCTCCAGTTCCTTGAGCGCGATCGACACGGCGTCCATCCGCCGGGTGCCCGGGCCGCCCGGCACCGGCTCGGTGTCGGGGTCGAAGTTCATGCCCGGGTCGTTGGCCGGGCTCTGCGGGCCCAGCGACACCATCAGCGGCAGGTTCCACAGCAGGCGGTGCGGGTTGGGGTTGCCGCCGTGACCCGCCATGGCCACCGCCCGGGCGACGTCCTCGCCGGCCACCGCCCAGCACAGATTCCAGAAGGCCCGCGCCGCCCCTTGGAGCTGCGGGTTCTTCGAGTTCCAGGCCGGGGTGACCTGTTCGGCGATCGAGCTGAGGCGTTCCTTGGAGATCTTGTGGTGCAGTGCACCCGTCTTCCACTCGGTGGGTAACGCGTAGTCCTGCTTGCCCTCGTTCAGCGGCTTGACTGACCACTTGGACTTGTCCGGGACCTCGCGGGCGGTGCTCGGTGGCGGCGCCGGCCTGCCCGCCACTGGAGATGTCGTCATGGCACTCCCTTCGCGGCCCACCGAGCGCGGGCCGCGCTCATCTTCGGGGCCTCGGGGAGCGGGCGTCCACCGGTTCGGGTGCACTGGGCGGTGCGTGAGCGACGACACCGCAAGAGCCGCCGCAACCGCCCCGCACGCCCCACCGGACACGCCCGGTGACGATCCGTGCGGCCGTGTCGGCGCCCGGAAAACCGTGGGCCGCGGCGGGGCACCGACCGTTACGATCGGGCACTCACCCGATCATGACGGACGGTCCGACGGAGGAACCGATGACACCCGCTCCTTCGCGGACACCCACCCACCCCGAACGGCTGGAGCAAGGGCACCCGTTCCGTCAGTGGAAGACCTGGCGCATACCCGGTACCGAGTTCACGCTCACCGGGTACTCGCGCGCCAACGACAAGACGTTCTTCCACATCCCGGAACTGCGGTGTGCGCTCGACGCCGGACTGGCGGAGGGCCGCCAGACGGAAACCGTCTTCCTCACCCACACCCACCACGACCACTCCAAGGACCTCGACCACCTCGCCGCCCGGCCCGACGGCGTCGACATCCACCTGCCCGCCGCGGCGGTGCCCTACGTGGAGACCTTCCTGCGGGCCTCCGCCGAACTGAACCACGGAACCGCCTACGACCCCTCCCTCGCCGCGAGCTGCCGACTGCACGGGGTACGCGGCGGCGACGAGTTCACCTTCGGGCGCCGCGGCCACCACGTCCGGGTGGTGGAGTGCGTGCACAAGGTGCCCTGCGTGGGATACGCGTTCTCCGAGCGCCGCAAGGCGCTGCTGCCCGAGTACGAGGAACTGCGGCGCGACCTCGCGCAACAGGGCCGGGGCGCGGACTTCGGACGCATCCTCGCGCAGCGCCGCAAGGAGGGCGCCGCGGTCGAACGAGAGGTCCGCAAGCCCTTGTTCGCCTTCCTCGGCGACACCCACGTGAGCGTCTTCGAGGACAACCCGTGGCTCTTCGACTACCCGGTGATCATCACCGAGTGCACCTTCCTCGACGACGCCGAGCTGGCGCGGGCCGACCGGGTCGGACACACGGTGTGGAGCCGGTTGAAGCCCGTCGTCGAGTCCCGTCCGGACACCCTCTTCGTCCTCACCCACTTCAGCCTGCGCCACTCGGACCAGGACGTCCTCGACTTCTTCCGCGACGAGCGGCCCGACAACGTGCTGCTGTGGGCACACCCGGACAGCCGACTGCCCGAACAGCACCAGCACGGCTGACGGACCGGGTCGGTACCGGGCGCCCCGGCGTCAGGACCCGGCCAGCGTGTCCCGCAGCCGCCGTGCCTGCTTGAGCAGCTGGGAGGAACCGGGCCGCTGCGCGAGAGCGGTCACCTCGGGCAGCTCACCCCGCGCACCCGACAGCCGCGCGGAGTCCGCCGCGACGGCCAGCAGCGCCCCGTGCGCCTGCGGCCGGATGCAGGCCAGGAGCCCCGGGAGGGCCGTGGCCAGAACGGCCCAGACCGCCTCGGCGCCCTGCGGTGTGACGGCCGCAGCCCGCAGCGATTCGGTGAGCAGGGGCACCTTCAACGTGCCCAGCCCCACGAGTTCGGTGAGCTCCCGGCCCAGCAGTTCCCCGTCCAGTCGGCCCCGTGCGTTGAGCAGGACCAGCGCCCGCACCGCGGCCTCCCGGTCGGGCTCCGGCAGGGAGGCGAGCCCGTAGGCGACGGCCAGGTGCACGGCGGGTCCGGCCGGACCTTCCGCCGCGGCCAGCCCCTCCAGGAACGCGGGGGCGCCGCAGCCGTCCTGGTCGGCCGCCGACGCGATGCCCGTCATCAGCCGGGCCGCGGCTATCTCGGGGTGCCAGGGCAGGGTCGCGACCGTGTGGGCGTCCCGGTAGTCGGGCAGGGACCAGTGCGGACAGGAGATGCGCGGCTCGAACTTCCGGAACAGCGACCAGAAATGCCGTGGGAACGCGCCGCGGCCTTCGAACGCCTCGTGCCCCACGAGGATCCGGCGGCCGATCCGGGCGCCCCGGCGCCTGCTGGGCCGCTCGGGCTCACCGGCCTCGCGCTCCCGCCGCCACACCGGCTGGGGCAGACCGCCCTGGCGCAGCCAGGCGACCACCCGGGCCCCCTCCTCCAGTTCCAGCTTCTCCGCCGCGCGTACCGCTTCGGGATCCACCTGCCCGCCGCAGCGCAGCAGCGCCTGCCCCAGATCCGCGGGCCCCGGCCGCACGCCGAGCCGCTCGTACTCGGCGAGGCGCTCGACCAGGTCGGAGGGCTCCACCGCGCCGGTCGGTCTGCTCGGCGCGGACAGCAGGAACGGCACGGGATCACCGGCCCGCAACCGCGCCGCGACCTCGCCGGCGCGCGCCCCGGCTATGTAGTCCAGTGCCACGTGCTGGCACAGCTCCAGCCAGCCCGCCGTCCCGGCGTTCTC
Organism: Streptomyces sp. NPDC054932; assembly: GCF_053610205.1. Taxonomy (NCBI): domain Bacteria; kingdom Bacillati; phylum Actinomycetota; class Actinomycetes; order Kitasatosporales; family Streptomycetaceae; genus Streptomyces; species Streptomyces sp. NPDC054932. The sequence goes on from NZ_JBSGXU010000049.1 coordinate 19,927, forward strand.
CCAGGACTCCTCCGCCTGTACCGGCTCCACCGCGGCGCCGACGACGCCCGCGAGGCAGCGCACCTGTCCGTGTGGCTTCATTTTGAACTTGCGCGGGACGGAGCCCAGTGCGGCAGCCAGCGCCTCCCTGTTCCGGTAGCTGTGGCTCACCACGGCGTTGAGTATGCGTTCGAACGCCTCCACACCCGGGTCGCTGCGGTCGGCCAGCACGGCCGCGACCTCGTCCGCGAGTGCATCCAGTGACGGTACGGCGAATTCCCCCTTGATCATGTGCCCCAGGCTAGGGCGTCCCACTGACAGCGCCGGTCTACGTGGCCGCGGGGAGGACGACTGCCGCCAGCGCGGCTGCGGCGAGGACCGCTGCCGCGAGGTGCGCGGGGCGCCGAGGCTTGAGGGCGAGTCTCTCCGCCGTGACGATCGCGGTGAGCAGGGCCATCCACACCAGCATCCCGCTCCTGCCGCTCGCCACGGCCATCACCAGCATCAGGGCCCAGCACGAACGCAGGCAGGCGCGGCCGTGCCGCAGCCCGAATCGGGCGGCTCCCGCCACTGCGCGCCAACCGCTCAGCGGCAGCGGGGAGGAGCGGTGGCAGTCGCGCAGGGCGCGCCGCTTGTACACGGTCAGCTGCCATCCCGCTGCCAGCGCGAGCACGGAGGCGAGCACGACGTCGTCCGGCAGCGGCGCCCAGAGCGGCGCCAGGGCCAGGAGCAGCGTGCCGTACCCGAACCAGACCGCCAGGTAGACGGCGGCGAACGTGGCGATCGCGCGCTGCCGACGCCGCCGCAGGCTGTTGGCACCCACGTGCGCGAGCGCCGGGACGGTCGCCGGAAGCATCATCGCCACGCTCATCAGCGCCCACATCGCCAGGTCCCCGGAGCCGGGCATTCCGTGCACCGCGTGGGTCTCGTGAACCGAGTGGACCTGATGGACGTCGTGCGTTTGGGACAGGTGCTGGTGCGCGGCCTTGGTGCCGGTGCCGACGGTGGCCACGGCGTCCTCGGCGCCGTGCATCCCGCCCGTCACGGCCAGCGCGATCAGCGCGACCCAGGCGGCGACCGCCACCAGCTCGTATGCGAGGCAGACGCGCGGCCGCAGCAACCGCAGTACGGGCGCGATCCGCGGGGACCGCGTCCGTACCGCGCCCCGCGTCGGCATCAGGTGTAGCCGAGGCTGACACGCCCGATCTCGATCGGCGGGTCCTCGGCCTCCGGGTCGACCGGGCCGAGCGGAAGGAACGTCACGCGCAGCTCACTGTCGTCCCACGCGTCCTCCGCCTCCAGCCTGAGCACGAGCGGGGTGATCTCGACGGTCACCCGCAGGCCGTGCGGGTGCTCGTCGCCGCGCGGGTCCTGTGCGCGCTCGATGCCGAAGAAGGAGAGGTTGCCCACCCGGTGGTTCTCCGCCAGGTCATCGGACGCGTCGGCGGGCAGGTTGACGTAGATGCCGTAGACGGTGTTGGGGTTCCTGTCGCCCTCGATGTCCTCGACGTTGAGGTACACGCGCCGGTCGGCCTCGGGGACGGGCACGCCCAGCGCCCGGCCGAGGGACCTCGTGGTCCGCTGGTCGATCGGTACGGTGACGCTCGCGGCGCGGCCGACGAGATGCACGGTCTCCTCCGACGAGCCGGCCATCTCGCGCCGCTTGGGCCGCAACGGCTCCGGGCCGTTCGGACTGCTCATGGACACCTCGGGCGCGGGGGACGGGGGCGGGGCCGGGGGCGCCGGCGGGGGCGTGACCAGTGCGGGTGACTCGTACGTGTAGCCGAGCCGGCCCGCGATGTCGACGATGTCGGACGCCGCAAGGCTCTTGCGGCTCCCGTCGGCGTCGAAGAAGTCGTACTCCTGGCTGGTCCAGCGCGGGTCGGTCGGGTTGCCGTTGCCCGGGCGGCTCGCCCATTGGAACCAGAGGCGGTCGATGTTGGCGTGATGGAGCCAGAAGATCGGATCCAGCGCGGCCGTCGCGGGGTCGCCCATCCAGCCGCCGATGTGGGAGTGCACGTCGTTGTGCGGGGTTCTCTCGACGAGCCCGGACCTGTTCCAGAAGGAGGCGACGTCGGGAGTGATGCCACCGCCGAACTCCGCCTCGCCGACGAACTGCGAACGCCCCAGCGCGGCGGCCGCGGAGGTCATCTGGACGGGCAGCGGTACGCCCTGGTTGATGCCCCGGAACCGCTTGGCGAACAGCGGGTTGGCGCCGCCTTCCTCGTCGCGGAAGGTCGGTGGGATCCGGGCCTGGTCCCGGTCGGCGCCGTAGTCCCAGAAGGGCAGGGCCCAGTCGGCCGGGCCGTCCAGGTCCACGACCGCCGCTCGGACGATCCGCTCGAAGTACCAGAGGTACATGCGGTGCCAGGCGAGGAAGAACCACGATCCGTGCTTGCAGTTCTTCCACAGGGGCAGGGCAGGACTCTGCCCCGTGTAGTGGATGGCTGCCTGGTACGTCCAGCTCGTCGGGTCGTCCGGGTCCCGCCCCTTCATCTCGTTGACGGCTGCCGCGTAGTGCGCGAGGGTCAGGTCGTCATCCGGCAGCGTCCACACGTTCCTGCGTACGTGCACCACCTGCTCAGGGCACATCGCGTCCGCCTTCCGTCGTGCCGGCCGTGATGCGATCACCTGCATCGCCGTGCCGCCAGTTCTCCATCGAGCCAGGTCGCGTTTGAAAATCGGGAGGAATCTACCGAAACGTCCTCCCGTGATCGACCCGGCGCGCGGGCGGCAGGCCCATGAGGGGCGTATCGGACGAGCGTCCGCAGAGCCCGGCCCGATGAATGCCCCACGCCGTGGGCGGCCGCCGGGGCCGGAGGGGACGCGCCGAGCGCGGCGCCCGCGCAGTGCGACGCCCCCTCGGACACCCGCCGCTCTACCGGTCCTGGGAGAGCCGCACGAGCTCGGCGAAGGAGCCGTCCAGCCGCACCAGTTCCTCGTAGGTGCCCTGCTCCAGGATCCGTCCCGCGTCGAGGACGATGACGCGGTCGGCGAGGCGGCAGTTCTCCATCCGGTGGGTGACGATCACCGTGATCCGGTCGTCCCTCATGTCCCGCAGCCCGGAGAAGACCATGTGCTCCCCGCGCGGGTCCATGGCCGACGTCGGCTCGTCCATGACCAGCAGACCCGGCTTGCGGTGAAAGGCGCGCCCGCACGCCAGGCGCTGCCACTGGCCGCCGGAGGGCTCGTGCCCGCCCCAGACCGAGCGGGCCAGCAGGGTGTCCAGGCCGTTCGGGAACTCCTCGACCGCCGTCCGCATGCCGACCGCGTCCAGCGCGTCACGGACGGCCTCCTCGCCGCGCGGGTCGGGCTGGCCCAGGGTGATGTTCTCCCGGGCGGTGAAGGGCCAGTGCCCGTACGACTGGGTGACGAGGCCGACGTGCCGCCAGGCGGTGCGCTGGTCGGCGTCGGAGGTCGGGACCCCGTCCCAGGAGACGATGCCGGAGGTCGGGGCCGTCAGCGAGGTCAGCAGGCGGATCAGCGTGGACTTCCCCGCACCGTTCTCCCCGACGACAGCGATCACCTCGCCCCGGGACAGGGTCAGCGAGACCGGCCCGAGCGAGGGGACGTCCTTGCCGGGATAGGTGTAGGTGGCCTCCTCCAGACGGATCTTCTCCGGGGCCGCCTCCATCACCTGCGGTCCGCGCGGGCCGGACTTCTCGGCGGCCTCCGCGACGAAGGCGGTGTAGTCGCCGAGGTAGAGAGCGTGCTGGAACATGGCCGCCCCGTAGACGACGAGCTGCGACAGGGCGGCGGTGGAGGTCCGCATGGCGACGATCGCCGTGCCGGCGGCAGCGATCGCCATGTACCCGCCGAGGACGAGCCCGGCGAGCGCCCCGTAGGTGGTGACGGCGAAGAGCCCCGAGGCGGTGGCGGCGATCAGGTGGACGGTGAGATAGCGCGGTGCGGAGCTGACCATCCTGGAGTCGATGCCCGCGCAGACGGCCGCGTACCAGTGGTGGGCGTAGGGCCGCATGCTGTTGCCGCGCAGCTCGTCGGCGAGCTTCGGGGTGGTCAGGTGCCAGCGCATCATGTGCTTGATGTTGCGGGAGGCGACCGTCTGGTTGTGGAGGCGGTAGTCGAGGCGGGCCGCGTAGACCGAGCCGAGGCCGCGCGGGATCACCGACAGCAGGAGCAGCGGCAGCAGCACCGGATGGACCACGGCCAGGACGGACGCCACGGCGACCATGTCGATCAGGCCGCCGGTGAAGCCGAGGGCGTCCTGCAGCAGCATGGCGGACCGGGCGGATCCGGTCTCGGCGGCCTCGGAGCGCTCGGTGAAGTCGGGGGCGTCGTAGGCGGCGAGTTCGACGTCCATGTGGGCGTCGACCATGGCGAGGTCGGCGAGGGTGGCCATACCGGGATTCAGCCGCCGGGCGGCACTGCCCGAGGTGATGGAGGCCAGCGCGCCGAGGGCCGTCATCGAGGCCGCGACGACCAGGGGCCAGGCCGCCGCCGAGATCCGCTCCTGGACACCGTCGCCCGTGAGGAGCGGGACCAGCGCCCGGGAGATCGCCGCGAGGGCTGCCGCCGTGCAGATCCCGCCGAGGATCTGGGCGGCGACCAGCACGTGGAACGCGGTGCGGTTGACGGCGAGGGCGAGCCGCGCGGTCTGCCGGAGGGCAGAGGGGACGCGGCGGGCCATCTGGCCGAGGGACAGCGCCTCCATGGTCTCGTTGTGCTGGCCCCAGGTGTACTTGAACTCCGGAGGGGCGGGTGGTGCGGCGGTCCGCTGCTTCTCGCTCTGCTGCCGGGTCTGCTGCTCGGACATGTGCCGTCTCCTTCAACTGGTTGGCTCTGGGGGTCAGTTGGTCCGCTCGCGCGCATGGTGGAGAAGCCCGTCTCCACGGTGTGCGGAGGGGGCGGCTGCGTGGTCGCGGGAACTGGAGGGAGTGAGTAGAGCGCAGGCCGAAGGCCGGAGCAGCGGGATCTGGCCGACCTCGCGACGAGCGCCCCCTTGCCGTGGCTGCTGATCGTGTTCGGCCGCCGCCGGGCTCCCGGGCGGAGGCGGAAGGGAGGTTGGCCGGATCCGGTCGGTACGGGGGTCGGCTCACCGGAAATCGCTTGCGGGCCCGAGGCGTGGCCCCGGCCCTTCCACCGCCCTTCCACCGCCCGTCCGGCCGAGGGGGCCGGGTCGGGGTCGGGGTCGGGGTCGGGGAAGATGGAGGGGTGTTGGTACGCGTGGAGGCAATTCAGCAGGAGGCAACGGGGCCCGTGGCGGTGCGGGTGCACTCGGCGGTGGGCACGGCCGTCGCGGTCTGGCAGGACGGCGCCCGCGAGGCGGCGGAGGGCGAGCACCGCATCGAGTGGACCGTCGACGAGGACATCGCCTGGGCGGGGAACACCTGGCCGGCCGCTTCCCCCACGTACGGGGTGCGGGAGGACGCCGGTGAGCACATCGTCTTCCGGGGGCGGCTGAGTCTCACCGAAGACGCAGCGGCCGTCCTGGACATGGGCGGCACGTCGATCCTGTTCGGTCTCCTCGGCCCGCCGCCGGACGATGCCGATGGCACGTGGGTGGAGGTACGGGCCGGACGGAGCAGTGTCAGCGTCTGGCCCTACCAGTGCTGAGGGACCAGCCGGCCCGGCCGGGTGTCCCGTCCGGTCCGTCCGCGTACGCCGTGGCATCGTGGTGCCATGGTGATCAGTGTTCGCCCGGCTTCGGACTTCGAGGACGTACGCGTCATGCTCGGACCGAAGTCACCCGGCGCCAACGTCTGCTGGTGCCTGAGCTACCGGATTGCGTCCAAGCTCAACAACGAGCTGCGCGGGCCGGCTCGCGGTGAGCTCGTCGCCGAGCTGTGCCGGGCCGATCCCCCTCCCGGGGTATTGGCCTACGACGGCGACGAGCCGGTCGGCTGGGCCGCCGTGGCGCCGCGTGCGGACACCTCGTTCGCACGCAGTCGCACGATCCCGCACGTCGACGACCTGCCGGTCTGGTCGCTGTGGTGCATCCGCGTACGCCCCGGGCGCCGGGGGAAGGGCATCTCGCACGCGCTGATCGCGGGCGCGGTCGAATTCGCCCGCGCCCATGGCGCACCGGTGATCGAGTCCTACCCTCTCGACAACGGCGACGCCAAGGTCGACCTGACGATGGCCTACGCCGGGATCCGTGCGAACTTCGAGCGCGCCGGTTTCGTCCATGCAGCAGACACCACCTCGGTGCTGGCCGGCCATCCCCGGATCCTGATGCGGCTCGACCTGCGCGCTTCGTGATGTCCGCTGAACCGCGGGGTTCCTCCTACGATGGCGGCATCGACGAAGGAGCACAGTGGATCACAGACCGCCGACGCCGGACCGGAGAACCGGACCTCACGCGTTGACGAAGGAGGGGATCGCGGCCCTGTTGGCCCGCTACGAGTTCGGTGACTCCTGCCTCCGTCGCGTCATCCTTGATCAGGAATACGGTCCGCGAGCAACGAGGGGCCGGGTCGCCAGGCTCGTGATCGACGCCAGGGTCGTGAGCGAGGACCTCCGTTGGGAACCGGTGTCCCTGGATCTGTTCGGCGTACGGAGTTTCCGCATCGACGAGAGCAGCGGGTTCTCCTGGGTGCTCTACGATCCCCCGCGGTTCACCCACTTCGACGGGCTGTTGCAGGTCGACCTGTGCGCCGAACGCTTCGGGAGCCTTCGCCCGGAGAACACCCAAGAAGTCTTCGAGGGCTCGGACCTGGTCTTCGCGGCAACCGGTGGGACCTGGAGCGCCCTGCATCCGTGGGAGCAGTAGAACTGTCACCGACCCTCCGGCTCCGCGAACCGTTCCGCGCTCGTCTCCGTCCATCGGCCCCGAGGAGTTCGCCGGCCGGTCACGAGGGCTTCCCGACACTCCGTCGGCCGGCCGCGGCCGGTACGCGGACCGAGGCGCGCGAGCGAGCGGAGGACGGCGGCCGATTCGCCCGTGACGAACGGGCGCGGGAGACCGAGACCATGACCGCTCGCCACGCCTCCCATGGCGCGCACCGGACCATTCTTCCGTGCGGACCGGGAAGGGCGGACCCAGTCCCCCGGGAATGGTCGGACAGGACGAGCCTCAGACCTGGCGGGCGGTGTGGTTGAGCGCGTTCAGGGCGGTGGACCAGGGGAAGTCGAGCGGGGCATCGGGGTTGGTGGGGTCGGGGGTGTAGCCGTTCTCGCCGTGGAGGAGTTCGACTCCGGCGCCGCGCAGGGTGTTGAGGGAGACCTCGAATTGGGGGTGGGCGGCGAGAGCGGTGTTGGTACACGGCATCGCGATGACCGGCGTGCCCTTGCCGGTCGCTTCGGCGGCGAGGCCGACGACGAGGTTGTGAGTGAGGCCGAGCGCCCACGCGTTGATCGTGTTGAAGGTGGCCGGTGCGAAGAGGAGGGCATCGGCAGCAGGCCATACGTCTGGCTCGCCGGGCAGTTTGTACTGCCATCGGACGGGATGTCCGGTGAGGGCGGCGAGCCCGTCAAGACTCTCGGAAAGCCAGTGTGCTGCGGTGGGGCTGAGTCCGAGGCATACGTCCCAACCGCGGACCTGGGCGTCCTCGATGACGTGGGCGATGTCGAAAACGGGCGGGGCGGCGGAGCAGAGCAGGTGGAGCGTCCTCATGGTCATGCCGCAATATGATCACATTGTTTGACCTTGATCGTGTTCCAGGGTTCGGGCCGGTCCGGTGGGCGCTGCGGCGACGGTCGATCGCCGCAGCGCAGCCGCCTGTCCGGGACGGCAGACGGAGACGATCATTCGGCCATGGGACCCTGCAGCGCAGCCGCTTCCCGGCGTGCCTGATGCAGCCATGCCGCTCGTTCTTCGTCGGAAGAGTCCGTGACCGTCCGGAACACGATGCGTCGCACGTCGGTCATCCCCGCATAGGGGAGGACACACGCCGCCCATATCCGCTGCAGCGGATCGCCGAACTCCGTCTCTTCGCGCTCGAGCGGTGTGTCGGACGTGTTCAGGACGAGCGCCCTGCTCGCCTTCAGCAGCGGTGCGGGCTCGCCGTCCGCGGTTCCCAGCTTGTAGGCCACCCCCGGCGCGAGTACGCGCTGCACCCATCCCGTCAGGACAGCGGGTGGCATGCCCCACCAGTTGGGGTGGACGAACACCAGCGCGTCGAGGGTGGCGATCTCCTTCTGGTGCAGCGCCACCTGCGGGTCGGGGGCTTGCGGGGCCGACCCGACCGTGCCGGTCTCCTCGGCCGTCAGCAGCGCCGGGAACCCCTCGGCGCAGAGGTCGTGCGCGACGACCCTGCATCCGCGGTCGCGCAGCTCTTCCACAACGGCATCGAAAACGGCGTGGTTGAAACTCCCCGGCCGCGGGTGTGCGAGGTACACCCCGATCTGCATGTCCGTCCCCCGTCGACATGAGCCGTCATCGGCCCCCGGTCCGCGTGGGCCCGTCCGTCCACTGCCCACCCGGCTCGTCCCCATTATCGGTCCGACACCGCTCACTGCGCCGGTTTTCGCGATCATGAGGGGGACACTTTCGACCGCGCGGACATCGGCCCTTGGATCCCGACGCGGAGGCGGACGAATGCGCCTGTTTCCCAGGCCTGGCAGCGGCTCCACCAGTCCTGCTGCACCCCTCGAACGAGAACGCCTCCCCGCCCCTGCGCGTGCGCGGTCCGCCCGGATGGGGGAAGCTGGGCTTAGCCGCAGAGCCGACGGCGGGACAACCGGGCAAGGAGGCCTCGTGGACAACTCAGCAGACGGCCGGCTCGTCCGTCCACTCCGATCGCGGGTCTGGTCCAGGGCGCGCAACGCAACCCTGCTGTGTGCAGCGGTGGCCCTTGCAACCGCCACGGTTCCGGCCTCCGCGCAGACCCGGACCGCACCGGACCGGGCCCCGGCTCCGGTCGTGGTCGTCGACTGCTTCGCGCAGGCACAGGTACGTCCCGAGGAGTACCTGCTGGCCTGCGGGGACGGCAACAACCGCCTCGTCGATCTCCGCTGGGACACGTGGGGGCCCAAGGACGCGACGGCCACCGGTACCGACATGGTCAACGACTGCACCCCCTACTGCGCGGCGGGCCGCTTCCGGCCCTACCCGGTGAAGGTGACCCTGAGCAGCCCCGAGCCCTGGCCGGACCACCCCGATGTCCAGCGCTTCACCATGATCAGGCTCCTCTACACGGACACCGCACCGGCCCCGGTACCGAAGGACGTGACCTACAAGATCGCGTACTGACGGGAGTGCCGGGAGGTACGGGCCTGCCTCAGAGCCGCCGAGGCTCAGGGTCTGTCGCCAAACGGGCGTGGAGCTCGACGTCGTAGCGGATGCCGTCGTAGGCGAGCTTCTGGCGCTGTCGTCCTTCCACGGCGAAGCCCGCAGCGTGCGCGACTCTGCACGAGCCCGGGTTGTTGAGCCGATGTCCGAGCTCCAGCCGGAACAGTTCGGCATCGTGGAACGCCCAGAGAGCGACAGCCCGGCAGGCATGGGAGGCTACGCCCCGGCCCCGGGCGGTCGCCGTCGTCCAGTAGGAGACCCAGCCGACGGAGTGCCGCCGATTCACCGCGCCGACCGACACCTGTCCGAGCACGAGGTCATCGCCGTCGACGACGGAGAAGGCGAAGGCAGAGCCGGCGTCCCACTCGGCACCGCGGTCTGCGATCCACCGCTGCGCATCGTGAACCGACTCCATGGGTTCGCTCGTCTGCTGACGCATGAGGGGATCGGCGAAGGCCGTCATCACTGAGGTCGCATCGCGCCTCGCCCACCTGCGCAGCACCAACCCTGAGGAAACTTCGACACGTTCGCGCACGCCGTGAGTCTCCCTGCCGGCGCACCACGCTGTCATCCCGTTTCCCGGAGCGCCGCTTCACCCGTTCCCCGAGAGCGACGGCCGATCGCCCCGTGCAGACCAGCCGGCAGCAACTCGGTTGCGGTGGACTTGGTCACCTGTACGAAGATGCGTGAATGAGCAGAGAGACCGACGAGGTGAACGAAGCAATCGCAGGTGAGCTGCGTCTGATGGACCCCAGCGTGCGCATGTCCAAGTCGGCGGCCCGGCAACTCCTCGACTCGGAGTTCGTGGAGATCGGCGCCTCGGGCCGGCGGTGGACCTATGAGGAAATGCTTGCCGAGCTGCCCGAGATGGACGGCGCAGCGGAAGACGGCCCGCGCTATGAGCCCTCGGACATGACGGGTGTCATGCTGGCGCCCGGACTGGTGCACCTCACCTACGAGACAACGATCGACGGAAAGCGGGCACGGCGGAGTTCGCTCTGGCGCAAGCGGAGTGCGGGAACCGCGTGGCAGATGTACTACCACCAGGCCACGCCCGTTCCGCCGGAGGGCATGTGACCGCGCGGCTCCTTCGGTAGCCGATGCCGAGCGTTTCGTGGTGGAGCAGGTCTGCGTGGCGTTCGCAGTGCGGTCAGCCGGTCGATCGGGACGGCCCGTGCGTCGTCGAACGCGGCCACCTCCGGCAAGTACTCGTCCACCAGCCAGAACCTGCGGAGGACGGCCGGGTCCCAGGTGAAGATGACGACGCGCCGCCGGGCGGTTCCGCCGGTCCATACAGGTAAAGCGCCGCAAGCCGAGCCGTCGGCACGGTGCTTTAGCCGATGTTGCTTAACCCTCTCCACCCTGAGGTCAGCGGCACTAGCGTCCCCATCTCACCATGAGTTCCAGCCTCGCCAGAGTCCGTCCTGCCGCCCACGTGAGCCACGCCGTCCGACTGCTGCTCCGCACGATCGAGTCCTGGGCGGCGGTGCGGCAGCGGGCCACCGCCACTTCGGAGACTGACTGTTCATGCACACCGGATCGCCTCCCGCAAGGACGTCACTGACCGTCCTGGCGTTGGTCGCCGCCATACTCGCCCTGATCCTCGGCGGTGCGGGCCCAGCCTCCGCGCACGCCGGCTTCAGCAGCTCCGATCCTGCGGACGGCACCGTCCTCGAGACGGCTCCGAGCCACGTCACGCTCACCTTCACCGAGTCGGTCAGCTTCTCCGAGGACTCACTGAGGGTGCTGTCGCCGGACAACGAGCGGGCGAACCCGCGCCCGGCAAAGCACGTGGACGGCAAGGAGAACACCGCGCGGGTGGAGCTGTCCGGCAGCCTGCCCCAGGGCACCTACACGGTGGCCTGGCGCGTCGTCTCCGCGGACGGCCACCCGATCTCGGGCGCGTTCGTCTTCTCCATCGGCAAGCCGTCCGACACCGCCGCCGTGGTGGCGGCCGGCCCCCAGGAGACGGCAGCCGGCCGCCTCTACGGCTTCTTCCGCTACGTCGCCTACAGCGGACTGGCGCTGCTCGTCGGAGCCGCCGCCTTCGTCCTCGTGTGCTGGCCCGCCGCAGGCGCGGTCCGTCCGGTGCGCAGACTGCTCGCAGTCGGCTGGGTGGCGCTGGTGGCGTCCACCGTGGCCCTGTTGCTGCTGCGCGGCCCGTACGAGACAGCCGGCTCGTTGACGTCTTCGTTCGACCTGTCCCAGCTGGGCCGAACCGTCAGCGGGAGGCCCGGGATCGCACTGATCGCACGGCTCGTACTGCTCGCGGTCGCCGCTGTGCTGCTGAGGCGGCTGGCCGTACGACTCGACCGCTGCGAGGACGGATCGCCGCCGGGGGACCTCGGCGCCCGGGTCCGCCTGGGCGGAGCGGTCCTCGCCCTGGCCCTGGCGTCCACCTGGGCCTCGGCGGAACACGCCTCCGCCGGCATCCAGGTACCTCTGGCCATTCCGGTCTCCGTGCTGCACCTGCTGGCCATGGGGGTCTGGCTGGGCGGCCTGATCACCCTGGTCATCCTCCTTCGGCGCCCGGAGCCCGGCAGCCCCGAGATCCCGGCGACCGCGATCGGCCGCTATTCGACCTCGGCCTTCACCGCCGTTGCCGTTCTCGTCGGTACGGGGATGTACCAGTCCTGGCGGCAGGTCGGCTCATGGGAGGCGCTGACCACCACCTCGTACGGGAGGACCCTCACCGTGAAGATCGCCGCTGTGGTTCTCGTGCTGTCGGTGGCGTTCTTCTCCCGCCGGTGGACTGCCCGCCTCGTTCACGGGACACCGCCGGTCGCGGAGGCGCCGGCGGTGCCCGAGCCCGATCGGACGAGGGTCGTGGAGACGGTCGGAGCGCCGGCTTCCCCCGTGGCAACGGACCACGGCAGCACGCCCGATGCACCTGTCGGGGGCGAGCCGGGCGATGACACCGGGCCGCCCGTCCTCGAGAACGACGAATACCGGCGCAGCCTGCGCCGCACCGTGGTTGTCGAAGCCGTGCTCAGTGCCGTCGTCCTGGCGATCACGACCCTGCTGACCGGAACCCAGCCCAGCCGCGCCGCCGAGGACAGGGCGCCGGCGGCGGTAACCGCGCAGGAGCCGCAGGCCAAGGTGATCACGATCCCGTTCGACATGGGGACGGCCAACCATCAGGGCACGGTGCAGATCACGCTGGCGCCGGGACGAGTCGGCGAGAACACGGTCGAAGCCGTGGTGTTCACCCAGGACGGCGGCCTCGCCACCGTCCCCGAACTCCGCCTCACGCTCACCCAGGACGATCTCGGAATCGGCCCGCTGGACGCCAAACTCAAGAATCAGAAGGGGTACTGGGCCACCTACGACCTGCGGCTGCCCATGGCCGGAGAGTGGACCCTGAACCTCACGGTGCGCACCACCGACATCGACCAGGTCACCGTGCGCGAGACCGTCCGCATCACGTAGTCGTCGCAACCGAGCCTGCCCGTGCCGGTCCTGGCCACGCTCATCGGACGGCAGCGGGGGTGTCGCCGGGGGCTCCGGCTCGGCGGTGGATGCTGCCCGGACCGACCACCGCACCACGTTGGACGGCTCGCGGTCGGGGCCGACGTACGGCGTGAGCCGTGTGCCGGCCCCGGACCGCGGCGGTCAGGCCCGGCTACCGCTGCGACGCACCCACCAGAACGTGCCGGCAGCGACGAGCAGAAGCACGGCGGCGACCACGCCGACGATGACGCCGGTGCTGCTGCCCGCTTCCTCCGCGCTCGCGGACGCGACGGGCGGCGACGGGGCCGCCGCCGGCGGCTGGACGGACGCGGCAGTGCTCGGTGTCGGGGACGGCGAGGGGCTCGGGGCCAACGGCTTGGCCCCGGGGGCCGCTGCCTTCAGCTCGAGCACGGGAGCCGGATTGTCGACTTTCTCGCCGTTGGTGGGCACCTCGATCCAGCGGGAGATCTTTCCGTCGCCGTAGGTCTCCAGCGTCTTGAACGCGAGGGACTTCTCATCGGGCAGCTGGCGCACGGTGATGCTGTACTCGGCATCGGTGCCGGTGGCCAGAGCCGGGCCGCCGATCGCGTACCCGTCCGGGGTGGCCGTCAGCTTCCATTCCTTGGGCGCGTCCTTGAGCGTCACAGCATCCGGAGCGATGCCCTTCGGGAGCACGACCCGCAACTCCGCGATTCCCGCGGTGTCGGACTCCGCCTCGGAAGTGAAGGACAGCGTGACGTTCTCGGCGAGCGCGCGCGGATCGGAGGCGGTGACCTCGGCGTGCGCGGCGGCCGGTCCGGCAGCAACGCCCAGGACCACCAGGGCGCCGACGGCCGCAAGGGCCAGCCTGTGGAGCTGGATGGGGGCGTGTGACCTGTTCATGATGGAGGAACCCTCTCGGTACGCGGGACGGGCCTCACCCTGCAGTGAGGAGCCCGCCGGGGATCAGGGGAACGTCTCCTGCCCATCCGGCAGGAGGCCCCCGGCGCACCACCGCGTAACAGAGCTCCGTCATCACCGTGGGCCGTACTGCGAGCCCGCCGAGCGCCACGGGCACCGCCCGCAGGCCGGGCCGGAACCATGGGCGGCGGCTGGAACCGAAAGCCGCGACGGCAGCCGCAACCGCCGCTTGGGCCCATCGGCCCACCATCTCCGGCAGACGGCTCAGTGCCTGGTCGGCGTGGTACATGAGCAGAGCCATCGCGCATGCGGCCACTGCATGGGCCGCCGTCATGGCCCACGCCGCGTGGTGTGCCGTATACCCGATCGCCGACGCACCGTCGTCTGCGGCGGCGTGCTCGTGGCGGAGCCCGCTCCGCGTGGACAGGGCCCAGTGCAGCAGGAGTTGGGCCAGCCCGGTCGCCGCCAGCACGCGCCGGCCAGGAAGGAACGGACGGGCCACGGGGTAGGAGACGGCGAAGACGGCCAGCACCCCGAAGGCCGCCCGCTGCCAGGGCACCGGCCCCTCCGAGGCCAGGCGATGACCTACGACTGCCAACACCGAGCTGAGCAGAGTGAACACGGCAGCCCGCAGCCACCGTCCGCACTGCCGCGAAGGCTGCGGACACGAGCGCATCCCTGTACGAGCTCCGGCCATGTCGGGGTCATCATCCATCGCCCCGTCGTTGCCGGCCCACAACTGTCAATTGCGGAGCAGATTTCCCGGATCGCCCGGCGGGCCCGGATCGAGCCCGCTCGTCAGGACCTGTCCGGGGCGAGGGTGAGCACGGCGACGCGTTCGTCGCCGCTCAGTTCGCCGGTGGGGCGGAAGCCGAGGCCGAGGTAGAAGGGCTCGGGGCTGTTCGTGCCGGTGTGCCAGCTGACGTACGCGTGGTGGACGCCGCGGGCGCGGATTTCTTGGGTGGCGGCGTGGACGGCGAAGCGGCCGTAGCCCTTGCCCTGGTGGCGGGCGTCGATGTTCAGGCGCCAGATACCGCTGCGCCGGTCGTCGGGATCGGCGGCGGGGTCCCAGACGATGTCGTGGAAGGCCATCACGAAGCCGACGACCTCGTCGCCGTCGACGACGGCCCGCGGCCAGGCCGCCGTGGTGTGCACGTACGCCTCGGCGAGCGACTTCATCACGGGGGAGACCAGGTGGGCCTGGTCGGGGCGTACCTGTATCGCGCAGACCGCGTCGAAGTTGGCGGCAGTGACGGGGGCCAGGCGCAGCGGGCCCGGTGCGGGGGTGTTCGGGGCAGGCATGGCCTCAGCCTATCCGCGGCTCCGGAACTTCCTCGACCGGTTCGGCCGCGGTGCCGGCGCCCGTCGGCGAACCGGGTTCCGGATGCCGGGAAATGACGGTGGATCAAGGCGCTCGGGCCGGGCGGTCCAGGAGCGGCGGGCGTGCTCACTCGCGCTCGGGATCGCAGCGCGCGGCAGGGTCCGGGTCACCGGGTCGTCGCGGGACGGCTCACCGGCGGGTGATGGCCTGCTCCAGCAGGGCGTGCAGCACCTGCTGGTCCTGCGGTGTGAGACCGGACAGCGGGGAGTCGACGGAGAGGAGTGCCAGCAGTCGCTCGCGCAGCGCGGTGCCCTCGGCGGTGAGGACGAGGTGCTTGGCGCGGCGGTCGGTGGGGTGCGGGTGGCGCTCGATCAGGCCCTGCTTCTCCAGCTTGTCCACGACGAAGGTGGTGTTGGAGGGCTCGCAGCTCATGCGCTCGGCGAGCTCCCGCATGGTCATCGGCCCGCTCATCTCCCGCAGTGCGGTCGCCTGGGACGCGGTGAGGCCCAGGGAGGTGGCGCGCTCGCGCACGTGCTCGGCGATCCGCTGGGCCAGCCCGTTCACCAGGCCGCACAGTTGTCGCTCGGCGATGGCCTGCAGCTCCGGGGGCGTCGTCATGCCACCACCCTAGCAAGTCCGTCAAGCAGAAACATTTCTAGCTTGAATGATTCGAACTTGATGTTTATGGTGGGCGTCGTCGCTGCGGGAAGACGTGCCGCGGTGACCTGATGACGACTCAGAAGGATGCATTCATGGCTGATGTGACGGTGGCACAGGACGAACGACTGCGCCGTCCGGCGGGAATCCGCTCGATCTGGCTGGGGGACACGAAGGTGTCGTACGTGCCGGACGGCGATGTACGGCTCCGGCCGCTGCAGCTGCTCCAGGACACCACCGACGAGGTGTGGGCCGAGCACCCGGAGTACCTGGACGGGACGGGCCACCTCGTGGGGAGCGTCGGCGGTCTGCTGGTGGAGCACGACGGCCGCGCGCTGCTGATCGACGCGGGCTTCGGCCCGCAGACGCACGAGGCTCCGGACGGCCCGCTCGCCGCGATCCGGGGCGGCGCGCTCACGCGCAACCTGGCCGAGCTCGGGCGCCGCCCCGAGGACATCGAAGCGGTGGCCTTCACCCACCTCCACGCCGACCACCTCGGCTGGGCCTGTCACCCTGCGCCCGGCGCCGACCGGCCCGTGTTCACCGGCGCCGACTACCTGATATCCGAGCCCGAGTGGGACCGGCGCGACCTCCTGGAGGCGCAGGGCATGACCGAACAGGTCGCGGCACTCGCCCAGCGCGTGCGCACCGTCACGGACGGGCAGGAAGTCTTCCCCGGCGTGCACGTGCGGATCACCCCCGGCCACACCGTGGGGCACGCCGAGTACGTGATCACCGGGGGCGGGCGGCGTCTGATCGCCTTCGGTGACGCCGTGCACTCACCGATCCAGATCGACCACCCCGAATGGTCCTCGGGCTTCGACCACGACGGCGCCCTCACCGCCGACCACCGCCGCCGCCTCGTCGCCGAGCTGGCGGAACCCGGCACCATCGGCTTCGGCGTCCACTTCGCCGACGTGGTGTTCGGACACGTCCGGCGGGACGGCGCCGGCCCGGCCTGGCAGCCCCTGGACGCCTGACCCGGGCCCGGCCCGGCCCGTCCGGGCCGGGGGAGCTCGGATCAGGCGAGGAAGTCGGCGACCAGTTCGGCAAAGGCCTCCGGAGTGAGGACCTCGACGCCGAGTTCGGCGGCCTTGACGGCCTTCGAGCTCGGCTTGCCGCTCGCGGACGGCGCGGAGACCAGGATGGAGGTCTTGGGGCTGACGCTGCTGCCCGCGCGCCCGCCCGCCTTCTCGATCAGCACGTTCATCGCGTCCCGTCCCCGGCCTTCCAGCGCGCCGGTCATCTTCCCGGTCACCACCACGACCTTGCCGGCCAGCGGCCCCGAGTCCTGCGTCGCCGCCTGCTCCTGAGGCTCGTTCATGTTGACCCCCGCCGCGGCCAGCTTGTCGATGACCGGGGCCAGGGCGGCTATCTGTTCGACGATGACGGGCGCCTTCTCCGGACCGATGCCGTCCACGGCCTGCATGGCCGTGGCATCGGCCTGGCGGACGGCGTCCATCGTGCCGAAGTGCCGGGCGATGCGGCGCGAGATGCTGCGTCCGGTGCCCAGAACGCCCAGCGCGCAGACGACGCGGCTCAGCGGGCGGGTCTTCGCCGCCTCGATCTGCTCGGCAAGCTTCGCGGCCCGCTTGGCGCTGCCGGAGGCGGTGGTGAGCTGCTCCGGGGAGAGGGTGAACAGGTCGGCGACGTCCGCCACGTCACCGGCGTCGACCAGGGCCTTGACGTACGTTCTGCCCAGGCCGTCTATGTCGAGCATCTCGCGCCCGGCGGCGTACTCGATGAGGGCCGGAAGGGCGCAGGCCGCGCCCTGGGCGCAGCGCCACCTCTCCTGGGTCTTGTTGATCTCTCCGCCGCAGTTGGGGCACTCCTGGGGCAGCGGCACCTCCGTCGCTCCGGCCGGGCGGAGCGGGACCACGGCGGCCTGGACGCGCGGAATGATGTCACCCGCCTTGTAGACCGTCACGGTGTCGCCCAGGTGGAGGTCACGGCGCCGGATGTCAGCCGGGTTGTGCAGCGTGGCCCGGGTCACCGTCGATCCGTCGATCAGGACCGGGGCGAGTACGGCCGTCGGTGCGAGCACTCCCGTCCGGCCGACCTCCCACACCACGTCCTCCAGCACGGTCTGCCGCTCGACGGCAGGGAGCTTGAAGGCGACGGCGAAGTGGGGGAACCGGCTGCCCAGCCCCGCGGCTTCCTGCTCCGCCGCGTCGTTGACCTTGATCACGACTCCGTCGATGCCGAACGGCAGCCCGGGGCGCATGGCGGCGATCTCGTCCACCCGCTGCTGGGCCTCTTCGAGCGTGGCGACCACGTGCAGCCCGGCCGGCGTGTCCGCCGTCGTGCGCACTCCGGCCCGGGCGACCTCGGCCAGGACCTCGGCGTGCGTGGCTCCGGCGGGCAGGAACGGCTCCCCGTCCAGTTCGACCGCGCCGTACGTCCAGAACGTCATCATCAGCCGGTAGGGGCGGTCCTTCGCCCGCAGGGTGCCGGCCGTGCCGTTGCGGGGGTTGGCGAAGACCTGCGCGCCGTGCGCGGTGCGGACCGCGTTCGCGGTCTCGAACTGCTCCTGAGTGAACAGCACCTCGCCACGCACCTCGAAGGTGGCGGACACCGGCAGTTGCTCGGGCAGCCCCTCGATCTGCCCGATGACATGGCTTATGTCCTCACCGCTGCTGCCGTCGCCACGCGTGATGATCTGCACCAGCCGCCCGGCCCGGTAACGGGCCGCCACGGCCGCGCCGTCCAGCTTCGGCTCGACGGCGAACCCGCCGACCGGCGCCCGGCCCAGCCGGCGCTGCAGGGACTCGCCCCACGACAGCAGGCCCTCGGGATGGAAGACGTTGTCCAGGCTGAGCAGCCGGGTGGTGTGCGCGACGTCACCGGCCGGAGCGGCGCCGTCGCCGACCTGTCCGGTGGGGGAGTCGGCGGCGACGTCACCCGGGTGTTCGGTCTCCCAGGCCAGCACGTCGAGCCGGAGCCGGTCGTACGTGGCGTCGTCCATCGGGCTGTCGCCGTCGGCGTAGTACGCCCCCGAGGCGGCGCGCAGGCGCTCGAGCGCGGCCTCGTACTCGGAGCGGCCGGACATGCTGGACAGCGCCTCAACGGCGGAAAGGTTCGTCATGACAGTGATCCTCTCGCGAGCCACTGACAATGGCCCCGGCCGGCTCACCGCCCCCCGTCACGGCCCGTACGACTCTGCGGAGTTCATCCCCGTGCGGCGGGAGCGACCGGCCGGGCCGGCTCGTCGTCCATTTCGCCCATCCCCTCCGTCTCCTCCGGCGCATCCGGACGATCCGTCCCGTCCGGCCGGCCCGCGGACTCCTCGTGGACGCCGGGGCGCTCGGCCCAGAACGCCCCGGACGCCGCGCGCCTGGCGAGCATCACCAGCACCCCTGCGAGGCTCAGACCGAGGGCGATGACCAGCGGGGGACCGAGACCGAACCAGGACGTCCCACCGGAGGAGTTCGCCGGGTCGGCCATGTCGATGACCGACTCGACCAGCAGCCAGACCAGCATCCCCGCGCCGATGAGCGGGCCGGCGCCGATGAACAGGAACTCGCGCACTCCCGCGGTGAGCCGGCGGCGGTGGTAGACCGCACAGGCGATGCCGGTGAGGGCGTAGTAGAAGGCGATCAGCAGGGAGAGGGCCGTCAGGGAGTCGGCGAGGGCGTTCTCGCTGATCCGGTGGATCAGCAGGTACCAGACGGTGGCCGTGCCCGCGACCCACCAGGTGCTGACGGCGGGGGTGCGGTACCGGCCGTGGATCCGACCGAAGCGGCGCGGGAGGGCGTGCCTGCGGGCCATGGACAGTGCGGTGCGCGAGGCCGGGATGATCGTCGTCTGGGTCGAGGCGAGAGCCGAGGTGGCGACGGCGAGGAGGACGATCCAGTCCCAGCCGCCGAGGGCCTCGCGGGCCAGGGAGGCGAAGACGGCCTCCTCGTCGTCGGCGTGCGCGGTGAGGTAGCCGGTGCCGGCGTACGCGACGACGGCGAAGGCCACGGAAACGTAGGTGGCCAGGAGGACGACCGTCGACCAGAGGCCGGCCCTGCCGGGGGCGGAGGACGGGTCCGTCGTCTCCTCCGTGAGGTTCACGGCCGATTCCCAGCCCCAGTACACGAAGACACCGAGGAGCAGCCCGCCGGTCAGCGCCGTGCCGCCCGCCCCGAAGGGGTCGAGCCAGCCGGCGGACGGCCGCAGCGCGTCGAGGGAGCCGGTGCCCGAATAGACCCGGTACAGGGCCACGGCCGCGAAGACGAACAGGCAGAGGGTCTGCAGCAGGACGAGGACGTTCTGCAGACGGGCGGCTGCCTGTGTGTCCCGGACGCACAGCGCTGCCATCGTCACGATCACCAGCACGGTCAGCGCCTGGCGGATCAGGGCGTTGTCGGCCCAGCCGTCCAGGCCGACGGCCAGCAGGCCGAAATTGACGGCCACGTCGGCGAGCGAGCCGACCACCAGCACCCCGGTCATGGTGATCGCCCAACCGCCCAGCCAGCCGGTCGTGGGACCCAGCGCACGCGTCACCCACGAAAAGGTCGTGCCGCAGTCGGGGTCGGCCCGGTTCAGGTAGTAGAAAGCGGAGGCGATGAGCACCATCGGAACGAAGGACGCGAGCATCACCCCGGGGGCGTGGACACCGACCAGGGCGACGATCGGCCCGATCACGGCAGCCAGTGAGTACGCCGGCGAAGTGGCGTTGAGGCCGATGGCGAGGGCGTCGACGAACCCGATCGCGTTCGGTCTGAGCGTGGCGGTGGCGGCCGGCGTCCGCGGGGTGTCTTCGACCATGGTCCCTCACTGGTGCACTGTGAACGGGGCGTGAATGCGATGAGGAAACCCGTGCGCCGTACAGGGGGTCAATGGTGTTGGCATAAGCGCGCCCGGTCAGCCGCGCGGCCCGCCCTTTCACCCTCCGTCCTGCCCTCCTTCCTGCCCCCCGTTCCGTCCCCGGCGCCGCCCTCCGGACCGGCCCACGCCGCCCGCGCCCCCGGCAGCAGTGGTGCCCGTCGCGCGCCCGGATCTGCGGGCCGAGTCTGCCAGTTGCCTCTCCGCGGTCTCCAGCAGCATCTCCAGCGCGACCGGGTAGGCGCTGTGCGGCATGCGGGCGGCCAGCAGCCCGGCGGTGGCCGCGATGTTGGGGTACTCGTCGGCCGGCAGCCGGGCGTACGTCGACTCCCACCTCTCCTCGTCCGACTCGCGCGCCTTCTCCGACAGCGCGAGGGGTCCCGCGTCGAGCGCCGCGAAGGCCAGGGACTGGTCGACGTAGGCGTGGTAGATCCGCACGGCGTCCTCGTCCGCGAACCCCGCGCCGCGGAGGCTGCCGAGGATCGCCTCGTCGGCGGCGATCTCACGCGGCCGGCCGGTCACCCGGCTCGCGGTGAGCAGCGCGGCCTGTGGGTGCGCGAGGTAGGCGCCGTGGATGCGGAGCCCGAGTGAGCGCAGGTCGTCGCGCCACTGCCCGGTGGGGACCCAGCCGGCGAGCGCCCGGCCGATCAGCTCCTCGCCGATGGCCAGGGTCAGGCCGTCCATGCCGTCGAAGTACCGGTACAGGGTGCTGGGGTCCGCCCCCAGGGCGGCGCCCAGCCGCCGGGCGGACAGGCCCGCGCTGCCGTGCTCGCGCACCATCCGCAGGGCCGTTTCGACGATCAACCGCTCGGAGAGCACCGTCCCCTGCCGGGTGGGGCGCCGCCGCCTGCGGGCCTCCTCCGGGACCACGTCCTTCGCCATCGCCCGCTCTCCCTTCCTTATGCCAACACCATTGACCTTAACTCGGAGCGACCGCTTCCATCAGTCCCCTGAGGCGCACGCCTCACCGAGAAAGGACCTCGCCATGCGTGTTCTGCTTGTGGGTGCCGGCGGTGTCGGGAGCGCGATCACCAAGATCGCCGCCCGCCGCGACTTCTTCGACCACATCCTTGTCGCCGACTACGACCTGGCCCGCGCCGAGGCCGCGGTCGCCGCCCTCGGCGGCGAGGAGCAGCGGTTCAGCGCCTGCCGCGTCGACGCCTCCGACGAGGCGGCGGTCACCCGGCTGCTCACCGAGCGCGGATGCGACGTCCTGATGAACGCCACCGACCCGCGTTTCGTGATGCCCCTGTTCAACGCCGCGCTGGCGGCGGGCAGCCACTACCTCGACATGGCCATGTCCCTCTCCCGGCCGCACCCCGACCACCCGCACAGCGAATGCGGGGTGAAGCTCGGCGACGAGCAGTTCGAACGGGCCGGGGAGTGGGAGAAGTCGGGCCGTCTCGCCCTCGTCGGCATGGGCGTCGAACCGGGCCTCTCGGACGTCTTCGCGCGCTACGCGGCCGACCAGCTCTTCGACGACATCGAGGAGATCGGCATCCGCGACGGCGCCAACCTGGCCGTAGAGGGCCACGACTTCGCCCCGTCCTTCAACATCTGGACGACCATCGAGGAGTGCCTGAACCCTCCGGTGGTCTACGAGCGCGAGCGCGGCTGGTTCACCACCGAGCCCTTCAGCGAGCCGGAGGTCTTCGACTTCCCGGAGGGCATCGGCCCCGTCGAGTGCGTCAACGTCGAACACGAGGAGGTCCTGCTCGTCCCGCGCTGGGTCGGGGCCCGCCGGGTCACCTTCAAGTACGGCCTCGGCGACGACTTCATCGGCAAGCTCAAGACCCTGCACGCCCTGGGCCTGGACTCCACCGACCGGGTCGCGGTCCGCGGTGAGGACGGCAGCGAGGTCCGGGTCTCGCCCCGCGACGTGGTCGCCGCCTGCCTGCCGGACCCGGCGACCCTCGGGGACCGCATGACCGGAAAGACCTGCGCCGGCACCTGGGTCAAGGGCACCAAGGACGGCCTGCCCCGCGAGGTCTACCTCTACCACGTGGTCGACAACCAGTGGTCCATGCGCGAGTACGGCTCCCAGGCCGTCGTCTGGCAGACCGCCGTCAACCCGGTGGTGGCCCTCGAACTCCTCGCCACCGGCGTCTGGTCGCAGGCCGGTGTGCTGGGCCCCGAGGCCCTGCCGCCGCTTCCCTTCCTCGACCTGCTCACCGCGTACGGGTCCCCGTGGGGCATGCGCGACCAGGGCGACACCCCGGCCCCGGACGGCGCCTCCGCCCCGGGCCACTGACCATCGGGCGCTCCGGAGGAGCAGCACCGGTACCCCCTGTGTGCTGCCCCCGGCCCGGCCGCCGCACGACCGGCCGGCCGGTGCGGCAGGACGACGGTGGGGGGCGTGGCGCGCAGGCAGGGGCCGGCGATCCCGTCGATGCGGCGCCGGAGACTCTCGACGATCTCGGCCAGCCGGGTCGGGTCGTCGTCCCCGGTGCTCTCGTGACGTAACCGCGGCCGGCCTGCTCGTGACGGGAACGGTTGAGCGAGCCGTCCACCGGCGGTGGACGCCGGACTGCGCCGACCCGGGGAGCGGGATATCAAGGAGCGTGAAGGTGAGCGCGAGGCCCCGGCGGTCACCACCCCCATGGTGGAGGAGTGCGTCTCGTGGAGTTCGAGGTCAATGGCGCCCGGCGCGCGGTGGACGTGGACGACGATCCGGCCGCCGTGGAAGTGGTGCGCGACCGGCTCGGTCTGACCGGCACCAAACTGGTCTGCGCGGGCGGGGTCTGCGGGGCCTGCACGATCCAGGTCGACGGTGAGCCCCGGGTCGCCTGCCTCACCCCGGCGGTCCGGCTGGCGGGCCGCCGGGTGACGACGGTGGAGGGCCTGTCCGGCCACCCCGTGATGCGTGCGTTCGCGGTCGAGGACGCACTGCAGTGCGGCTACTGCACGCCCGGCTTCGTGGTCGAGGCAGCGGCGTTCTGCGAACGCTGGCGGGCCGCGCACGGCCGCACCCGGCCGGGGCGGACGCAGATCGCGGACGCGTTGGCGGGCCACTTGTGCCGCTGCGGCGCGTACGAAGGGATCTTCCGGGCGGTGGCCGCGGCCTGCGCCGGCGACCACGACACGGCGCCGACCGATGGCGAGACACCGGTGACCTCGCGCACCGAGGCCCCGGAGAAGACCGACGGATCGGCCCGGTACACCACCGACCTGCGGCCCGAAGGACTGCTGGAGGGAGTGGTCATCCGCTCGCCGCACGCGCACGCGCACGTACGCTCCCTCGAGGCCGGGGACGTACCGCTGGTGCCGCTGCTGCCCCCCGACGGCGTCGTGCGCTACGTCGGGCAGCCGGTGGCCGCGGTCGCGGCGCCGGACCGGGCCGCCGCACGGGCGGCCGCTGCACGGGTCACGGTCGACTACGAAGTGCTGCCGGCGGCCCTGGACGCACGTCGGGCCCGAACGGGCGAAGGTCCCTTGGTCTACGAGGACAAGGCGGCGCGCAAGCGGGCGCCGGGGTCCGGCGAGACCCCTCAGCTGGTGCCCGCCCGCTGGCGCGGCAACTTGCGCGGCCCCTCGGCCATGAGCAAGCGCCCGGCCACGGCCGTGCGCCGCATCACCGAGGCCCGGATCCGGACCCCCGAGAGAGTGGTGGAGGGCGTGTTCACCACCGCCCCGCAGACCCATACCCCGCTCGAACCGCACGCCTGCCTGGCCCAGTGGCTCGACGGCTCACTGCACCTGGAGGTGTCCACACAGTCGGTGAAACGCGTGGCCGAGCTCGCCGCCGAGCGCTTCGGCGTGCCCGTGGACCGGGTGGTCGCGAAGGCCGTCCACGTGGGCGGCGGTTTCGGCTGCAAGATGGGGCTGACCACCGACGTCGTCGCCGCGGCGGAGCTGGCCCGACTGCACGGCGCCCCAGTACGGGTGGTGCTGGACCGGGACGAGGAGCTCACCGACGGCGGATACCGGCCCGGCACCCGGATCCGGCTCGCGATGGTCGCGGACGCGGCCGGCGATCTGAGCGCGCTCGCCATGGACGCGGACAACGACGGCGGGGTCGCGGTGGGCGGCACCGTGGCGGCACTGGCCCGGTTCATGTACGGCAAGGCCCCCCGCCGCCTCCGCGACTTCGACACGGTCACCCACCGGCCTCCGGGCGCCCCGTTCCGCGGCCCCGGCGGACCCACGATGTGCTGGGCCCTGGAGCAGGCCGTCGACGAGATGGCCCACCGGCTCGGCCAGGACCCGATCGCCCTGCGCCGCCGCTGGGACGGCAACCCCAAGCGGCACGCCCTCTACGACCGGGCCGCGGCCCTTCCGGTCTGGTCGGGCCCCCGCGGCGGCACCGGACGGTTCCGCCGCGGCGTCGGCGTCGCCGCGGCCAACTGGATGTACTTCCTCGACCCCGTCACCGAGGTCGAGCTCACCGTCGAGGACGGGATCGTCGTCGCCCGCTGCGCCGTGCAGGACATGGGCACGGGCTCGCGGACCGTGCTGCGCCGGGCCGTTGCCCGGGAGCTCGGCCTGCCGGAGGCGAAGGTCCGCGCCGAGATCGGCCGGAGCGATACCGTCCACGGCCCCACCTCCGGCGGCAGCCGCACCACGCCCTCCATCGTGCCCGCCGCCGCGGACGCCGCCGTCCGGCTGCGCGACGCGCTCGGCGGCGGTGACGTCGCCGCCCGCCTCGGCACGGCGCACGGCGTGCGGGTGACCGGGCGGCGCCCCCGCGACCGCCGGGGCTTCGTGACCCCCTTCACCCTGGGCGGTATCGCCATCGGCCGGGGCTTCACCGGATCCGTCCAGGTCGCCGAGATCGAGGTGGACACGCGGCTCGGCCGCATCCGCCCGCTGAGCGTGTGGAGCGGCATTTCGGCGGGCCGCATCCACGAGGAGCGGCTGGCCCGGAGCCAGTGCGAGGGCGCCGTCGTGCAGGGCATCGGCTACGCCCTGTACGAGGAGCGGCGCACCGACCCGGTCACCGGGCGGGTGCTGACCGAGAACATGGAGGACTACCGCATCCCCGGGATCGGCGACACCCCCGAGATCACCGTCCACTTCCACCAGGAGGGCTTCGAACACGTCCCCGGCGGCGGTGTCGGCCTGGGCGAGATCGCCACGCTGCCCACCGCGGCGTGCCTGGCCAACGCCGTCCACGATGCCACCGGGTGGCGCCCGTACGACATGCCCATCCGCCCCGACCGGATCCTGGAAGGACTGGGCACGTGAGCGCTGAGCCCGATCTGACACACCTCTCGGCCGCAGTACTGGCCCGCGGCGGCGAGCTGCGCGGCGGTGGCACCGACACCACCGCCCGGCAGCGCAGCGGGGTCTCTCCCGGGCCGTTCACCGACCTCGACGGCGCGGACGGCGCCGACGGCATGCGCGGCACCACGCCACTGGCCGGCGGTGGCCTGCGGATTGGCGCCCTGACCACCCTCGCCGTACTCGCCGCGGATCCGCAGCTGCGGGCCGGCTGGCCGGCTCTCGCGCTGTCGGCCGGGACCGCGGCCACGCCGCAGATCCGCGCCGCAGGCACCCTGGCAGGCAACCTGTTGCAGCGCAACCGCTGTTGGTACTACCGCAATCCGCACGTCAGCTGCCTCCAGAAGGGCGGCACGGGCTGTCCCGCGCGTGAGGGCGACCACCACTTCGGCGTGGTCAGCGGAACCGGCCCCTGCATCACCCCGCACCCCTCCACCCTGGCGACGGCCCTGCTCACGTACGACGCCGAGGTCGAGATCCACGACGAATCCCCGCGCAGCATCGCCGACTTGTACGGCGACGGCGACGCCGAGCAGCTCCAGCGCGCCGACCACCTGCTGCCGCCCCATCGCATCCTGACCGCGGTCCGGCTGCCCGCCGCCCTGCCCGGCGAACGCGCCGCCTGCCACCGGGCCATCAGCCGGGCCCACGCCGAATGGCCCCTGGTCGAAGCCACCGCCCGGCTCGCGCTCGACGGCGCCACCGTCACGCACGCCGCCGTCGCGGCGGGCGGGGTGGCACGCGTCCCGCTGCGGCTGCCGGAGGTGGAGGCCGTACTGATCGGCCGCGAGGCCACCCCCGAGGTCCTCGCCGCGGCGGCCGCAACGGTGCTCGCCCGCTGCCGGCCGCTGCCGCAGACCGGGTACAAGGCCACGCTGTTCCGCGACACCGTCCTGGAAGCCCTGGAACAGGCAGTCGGCCCCGCGTAGGCCCCCTTGCGTACGTTGCGCCGGTGGGGAAGGGAGAAAAGCCCCTTCCCCACCGGCGCCG
>NZ_JBSGXU010000050.1:0-45529 GCF_053610205.1 Streptomyces sp. NPDC054932
GAGGGCGGGCTCGGCGGGGCCTGGTGCGTGCGATTGCAAGGCGGAGGAGGGAGTCGATGCGGAGCATCGACGACCGACGACAACGCGGCAGGCGTGCGCACCAGGCCCCGCCGAGCAGACGGGACTTTGCGGACACGACCTAGCTCCAGCTGGCGTGCAGCGGCTTGCCCTCGGCGTAGCCGGCGGCGGACTGGATGCCGACCACGGCCTTCTCCTCGAACTCCGCGAGGGAGCCGGCACCGGCGTAGGTGCACGAGGAGCGGACGCCCGCGATGATCGAGTCGATCAGGTCCTCGACGCCCGGGCGGGCCGGGTCGAGGAACATGCGCGAGGTGGAGATGCCCTCCTCGAACAGGCCCTTGCGGGCACGGTCGTAGGCCGACTCCTCGCTCGTGCGGTTCTGCACCGCGCGGGCGGAGGCCATGCCGAAGGACTCCTTGTACAGGCGGCCGTCGGCGGACTGCTGGAGGTCGCCCGGGGACTCGTACGTACCGGCGAACCAGGAACCGATCATGACGTTGGACGCGCCGGCGGCCAGCGCCATCGCCACGTCGCGCGGGTGACGGACGCCGCCGTCGGCCCACACGTGCTTGCCGTACTTCTTCGCCTCGGCCGCGCACTCCAGCACCGCGGAGAACTGCGGGCGGCCCACACCGGTCATCATGCGGGTGGTGCACATGGCGCCGGGGCCCACACCGACCTTGATGATGTCCGCGCCGGCGTCGATGAGGTCCTTGACGCCCTCGGCGGCGACGATGTTGCCCGCGACGATCGGGACCTGCGGGTCCAGGGCGCGGATGGCCTTGATCGCGTTGATCATCGACTCCTGGTGGCCGTGCGCCGTGTCGATGACGAGCGTGTCCACGCCCGCGTCGAGCAGCTGCTTGGCCTTGGCCACGAAGTCGCCGTTGATGCCGACGGCGGCCGCGATGCGCAGCTTGCCGTCCGCGTCGGTGGCCGGGGTGTAGAGCGTCGCGCGCAGCGCGCCCTTGCGGGTGAGGATGCCGACGAGCCTGCCGTCCTTGTCGACGGCCGGGGCCAGCTTGCGGTGGCCGGCGTCGAGCTGGTTGAAGGCCTCGCGGGGGTCCATGTCGGCGTCGATGAGCAGCAGCTCCTTCGACATGACCTCGGAGAGCTGGGTGAAGCGGTCGACACCGGTCAGGTCGTGGTCGGTGACGACGCCGATCGGGCGGCCCTCGGCGTCGACGACGACACCGGCGCCGTGGGCGCGCTTGGGCAGCAGGGACAGGGCGTCCGCGACCGTCTGGCCGGGCGCCAGCGTGATCGGGGTGTCGAGCACGAGGTGGCGGGTCTTCACCCAGGAGATGACGTCGGTGACGACGTCGATCGGGATGTCCTGCGGGATGACGACGATGCCGCCGCGGCGGGCGACGGTCTCGGCCATGCGGCGGCCCGCGATGGCGGTCATGTTGGCCACGACGAGAGGAATGGTGGTGCCGGTGCCGTCGGGCGAGGACAGGTCGACACCCTGACGGGAACCGACCGCGGAGCGGCTCGGCACCATGAACACATCGTCGTACGTCAGGTCGTACGGCGGCTTCAGGTCATTGAGGAAACGCACGTGCTGAACATCCCAGTCGATCGAAGGATCCGTCTACGCCCCGGCAGGACAGCCGAGGAAACGCACGTACTTCATTCTCCCACGACCTGGCGTTCACGCCGTCCGGGCTGATCGTCCAGGACATACCGGGCCGGGTGGTCGTTTCCTACGGGACCTTGGTCTCGGGCGGCCGTGTCCGGCGGTGGACCGGGCCGCGGCGGCGGCGGGCCAGCGGGAGCACCGATCCGCCGTGCCGGACCGCCGTGAGCTCGGCGGCGATGGCCAGGGCCGTCTCCTCCGGGGTGGCGCCGCCGAGGTCGAGGCCGATGGGTGAGCGCAGCCGGGCCAGGGCGGCGTCCGTGACGCCCTGCTCCCTCAGCCGTCTCTCGCGTGCGGCGTGGGTGCGTCGCGATCCCATGGCCCCCACGTAGCCCAGGGGCAGCCGCAGGGCCAGCTCGAGCAGCGGTATGTCGAATTTGACGTCGTGGGTGAGGACGCAGACGGCGGTACGGGAGTCCAGGCGGCCCGCGGCCCATTCCGCGGCCAGGTGCCGGTGCGGCCAGTCGACGATCACCTCGTCGGCCCCGGGGAAGCGGGCCGGGGTCGCGAAGACGGGCCGGGCGTCGCACACGGTGACCCGGTGGCCGAGGAAGGCTCCGATCCGTGCGAGGGCGGCGGCGAAGTCGATGGCGCCGTAGACGAGCAGCCGGGGCGGCTCGGCGGCCGATTCGACGAGCAGGGTCAGCGGCTGCCCGCAGAGCCCGCCGGCGGTGCCGAGCTCTGCGGTGCCGGTGCGCCCGGCCAGCAGCAGGGCCCGTACCTGCCGGGCGGCGGCCCGGTCCAGGTCGGGGCCGCCGGCGAGCCCGCCCTCGTAGGAGCCGTCGGCGTGGACGGCCAGTGCCCGGCCCAGCTGCTGTGCGGGGCCGGAGACCACCCGGGCGAGCGCGGCCCGGGTCCCGCGGGCCGCGGCGTCGAGCACCGAGCCGAGCACGGGCCGGACCGGGTCGGGCCCGCGCACCGGGGTGACCAGGACTTCGAGGACTCCGCCGCAGGTCAGGCCGACGGCGAAGGCGTCGTCGTCGCTGTAGCCGAAGCGGTGCAGGCCGCCTTCGCCGGAGGCGATGGCGTCGAGGCACAGTTCGTGCACGGCGGATTCCACGCAGCCTCCGGAGACGGAGCCGAGCGCGGTGCCCCGGTCGTCGACGGCGAGGGAGGCGCCCGGGCCGCGGGGAGCGCTCCCACTGACCGCGACGACGGTGGCCAGGGCGAACTCGCGCCGTGCGGCGCACCACGCGCGTAGCTCGTCGGCTATGTCGAGCATCAGCGGATGTACTCGCGGCGCACGCCCGGTCCGGGCAGGTGCGGGTGCGGGTGCGCAGGCAGCACGTCGGGGGTCGCCGGGCGGGCTGCGGGGGGTCGGGCCGTCGCGGCGGCCGACCGGGTGGGTCCGGGGTATCCGTCGGGCAGCCGCGGGCGGGCGCCGAGCAGTTTGGCGGCGTGGGCCACGCTGGCGAGGGTGGCGTGGTGGTGCCAGCCGCGGAAGGAGCGGCCCTCGAAGTCCCGGATGCCCACGGGTTCGCAGGTCTCGGTGAAGTCGAGGGAGACACGGTCGGTGAGTTTGGCGAGCAGGAAGAGCTGGGCGAGCGGCCGGTCCCCGATGTTGGTGATCCAGAACTCGGAGGGCAGCAGGGCGGCTTCGGTCCAGGCCCCGACCAGCAGCAGCGGGGTGGGCGGCGCGGGCGCGGGACGGTCCTCGCAGGGGGTGGCGAGGATCGAGGCCGAGGTCAGCAGGGTGACCGCGCCCTCGCCGCGGCCGTGCCGGGTCCACTCGACGACGCGGCGCTGGGAGCGCAGGGAGTCGATGAGTTCGCGGGCGGGGGCGGTGTGCGGCCCGGGTTTGTGGCGGCCGGCACCACCGAAGGAGACGGGCAGCGAACCGTCGACCTTGAAGACGAAGGGGATGTCCTGGAGGGTGAAGGACTCGATGCTCTGCGGGAGATCGCAGTTGGCGACCTCCATCACCACGGGCCGACGCTGGAGTTGCCAGGTGGCGGCCATCCGCTGGACGGCGTGTACGGCGTCCTGGGCGGGGGTGAGGGAGCGTGCGGTGTCGGGGATGCCGGCCCGGCGGCGGCGCAGGAGTTCGCTGGTCCAGGGCCCGGGGAGGGTGAGGGTCCATTCGACCGGGAAGCTGGCTTCGCTGGAGGCGAGCCAGATCCCGCTCGCCTGCTGGCAGTTGGCGGTGCGGCCGAGCTGGGGGACGAACTGCCGGCCGACGCCGACGGAGCGGTCTCCGGCCTTCTCGATGACCATGGGCTGGAGCACCCAGGCCAGGGGGCGCTGTGCGGTGCGTTCGAGGTGCTGGGCGAGGGAGCGGCGGACCGGGGTCCAGTCCCAGGGGGACTTGCTGATGAACTGCTGGAGGCTCTGCTCGACGGAACTGGCCCCTGTTCCGGCGATGTTACGAATTGTTTTCTTCCCGGCGGTCCGCACCAGACCGTTCAGATAAACGCGGGCCCAGTTTCGCTGGTCCCGCCGGGGTAAGGACTCGAAGAGCAGAGAGATCAGGACGTCGATCAATTCGGAGATTTCCCTCGTGGAATCCTCCGGCAGGACTGCGCGAGCCATCTGGGCCTCCCCCGCGACCAGCTAGATCCAATACCCTACTTGACCGTGGAGAACGGCCGTAGGCCCCGGCGGCTACTTCCTGAGGTCGCTGGCAGATTCGAGCCGCTCTTCCTCTACCACGAGGGGGATGGGGATCTGGTTCGCCGCATAGTAGATCGCAATCAGGAAGTGGGCGACAAGTGTGAGCGGTGCGGAGTAGAAGGCCAGCAGGACGGTGAGGGGGTACGCGATGGCACCGAGGCCGAAACGCACGCGGGTGGCTCGTGCACCCTCCTTGTCCACCTGCTCGTGGAAGAGGTGGCCGACCCGGGTGACGTACCACCAGAAGGCCAGGAAGGCCATGGCGTAGGCCACGGTGACCCCGCTGTAGAGGACCGCGGCCGCGTTGGCGGAGCCTCCTTCCTCGACGAGGTGTTCGGCGAGGACATTGGTGGTGTAGGGGACCACCGATACCACCATCAGCACCAGGAGATTCAGGAACAACAAGGGGCGGTCGACCCTCTTGAGGTGACTGAAGATGGTGTGGTGGTTCACCCACATCACACCGATGATGAGGAAACTCACGACGTAGGCGGCGTAATGGGGCCATTGTTCCCGGACTCCGTGCCAGAAGTCCGACCCGGTTTCTTCCGGAACCTTTAATTCCAGAACGAGGATCGTGATGATGACAGCGAATACCCCGTCACTGAATGCCTCGATCCGCCCGGTTTCGCTTTCCATTGCCTCCCCTTTGCCGTTTCTTGCATTGAGCGGCTCGCGCGCACCCGCGGTGCCACACATACGGGGAGGGCGTCCTGGCGCCCTCCCCGCACACGCTACCCAGATTTCGGCCGTCAGCCGCCGAATCCGGCTGTCTGGCGCCAGATTCGGCCATCGCGGACGACGAGCGTCCCGAACGCGTGCTCCGGTTCACCGTTCAGATTCATGATCGCCCGGTAGAAGATGGTGTCTTCGGTCTCGATGTACTCCTGGAGCTCCACGAGCGTGGGCTTCACGGTGAGATAGCCGGTGAACGTCTCGCGAACTGCGTCGATCCCCACCGACACGCCCTCGAAGCGCAGCAGCACCGCGTCGTCGGTGTAGTTCTTCATCACCGCCTCGATGTCCAGGGCGGCCAGCGCCTCCATCTGGCGGACGAACACCGGGTGCAGGGTGGAGATGTCGTACTTGGTCATGTCGACTCCGTTTCAACCGGGAGAGGTGCCCACGACGGGTGCCGTGACAGGGGTTGTCGCAGGTGGGGCGCAGGACTGGGCGCTTCCGGCGAAGGGCAGCCGGACGACCATCCGGGTCTCACCGGGACGCGAGCGGGCGGTGATCGACCCGTGGTGGCGCTGGGTCACGATGCGGTAGCTCAGATGCAGCCCCAGGCCCGTGCCCTTGCCCACGTCCTTGGTGGTGTAGAAGGGTTCGAAGATCCGCGGCAGGGATTCCGCCGGGATGCCGCGGCCGGTGTCGGCGACCTCCACGACCAGGCAGACGCCTTCGGCGCGGGCGCGCAGGGTCAGTACGCCGGCGCCTTCCATGGCCTCGGCCGCGTTGTCGACCAGGTTGGTCCACACCTGATTCAACTCGCTCGGGTAGCCCGTCAGTTCGGACAGTCCGGGCTCGTACTCACGCACGATGCTGATGCCGGCGAGCTTGGCACGCAGGACGACCAGCGTGTTCTCCAGTCCCTCGGTCACCGCGAAGCGCTGTTCGGGCGCCCGGTCGAGGTTGGCGTAATCCCGGGTGGCGGAAACGAGTTGGGAGATCCTGGGGCCGGCGGCCCGGAGCTCCGCGGCGAGCGAGCGGATCTCCAGCAGCGCCGCAAGGTGGTCCAGGGCACGGGCGCGGGCCGGCTCGCCCACGCCCTCCAGCCCCTCCAGCAGCCGGCCCAGGTCCAGTCCGAGGTCCGCGACCCCGGAGGCGAGCAGTCCGGGCCGTTCGGTGCCCGTTCCCTCCGCCCAGTCGGCGATCTCCTCCTCGGCGTCGGCCTGGGCGAACGGGTCGGTGGTCACCGGCGGCGGCAGCGCGTCCAGTTCCCCGGCGAACCGGTCGAGGACCGAGCGCTCCGCGTCCGAGGCGGCCGCCCCCCATGCCTGGGCGGTACGGGTGAGCCGCTCCAGGGCGGGAGCCAGCTCCTGCGCGGCCCGGGCCACGGCCGCCGCCGGATTGTTCAGCTCGTGGGCGAGCCCGGCGGCCAGGGTGCCGAGCGCCTCCACGGTGGCCCGTTTGCGGGCCTGCACCTCGGAGGACTTGATGCGCCAGGCCAGCACGGGGATCAGTACGGCGGCCACTCCGTGGCAGCGGGTCAGCATCTCGAAGAAGACCTGCTTCGGGTAGGCCACGACGGTGGTCGAGGGGCCGCTGGCGGCCGCGGTGGCCACGTAGGAGCCGTCGGTCAGCAGGGGCAGTTCGCCGGTGAACCGGTGGGCGGCGGACGGCTTGCCGTCGTGGTCCTCGGCTGCGGCGCTCTCCTCCTCGGTGGAGTGCCGGGTGAGCACCTCCTCGCGGCCGTCGACGACCTTGGTGACGACCAGCCCGCCGGAGAGCAGGACGTGGAAGGCGGTGGCCTCCTCGCCGTCCCGGAAGAGGACGTCGCCGTCTGCGAGGACCCGCGGCTCCGACACCGAGACCAGCCAGTCCAGCTGCTCCCCGGTGATCCCGGCGAAGATCTCCAGCCCGCGCAGGGCCGGGCGCAGCTCCGGGTCCTTCGTGTCCGCCGTGTTCACGCCGCGCTCCCCTCGGCCCGGGTACGGGCGGCCAGTCGCAGGGTGGCCAGCAGGGCCAGTGCGCACACCCCGGCCACCGCGGCCATGAAGCCGACCGAGGTGCGGTGCAGCCCGTGGATGTTGGCGAGCAGCCCGGCGAGGACCGCCGGCACGCTCATCGCGAGGTACGCGAAAACGTATACGGCGGCGGTCAGTTCACCGCGGTGCGCCGGCTGCGCGAGCATGCTCAGCGCGCGGAAGGAACCGAGGAAGGCCGCTCCCCAGCCGCTCCCCAGGACGGCCGTCGCCACCAGGAACACGGTGGCCGAGCCGAGACCCAGAGCGAGCAGCACCAGACCGAGGCCGGCGAGGAGCCCGAGGAGACCGAGGACGGCGGTGCGCAGCGCCTCGGTGCGCCCGAGCATCAGCTGGGCGACGGTGGCGGCGCCCGCGAGCAGGGCGACCGTGGCCCCGCCGGCCAGGTAGTTGGTGGACTCCAGCAGCGACAGCGCGAGGTGCGGGCCCAGCGAGAGGTAGAAGCCGCCCACCGACCAGACGGCGACGATGGTCAGGACCAGGACGGCGAAGCGGCCCCGGGCGCCCGCCGGTACGTGGATCCGGTGCGGGACCACCCGCAGGCGGCCGCCCGCGCCCGGGGCGCTCTCCCGCATCCGGATCACTCCCACCAGGGTCAC
The DNA here is from genome assembly GCF_053610205.1 of Streptomyces sp. NPDC054932. Lineage (NCBI taxonomy): Bacteria > Bacillati > Actinomycetota > Actinomycetes > Kitasatosporales > Streptomycetaceae > Streptomyces > Streptomyces sp. NPDC054932. Next base: position 7,578 of record NZ_JBSGXU010000050.1, read on the forward strand.
GGCGAAGGCCCCGACCAGCAGCAGGTAGCTCAGCACGGTCGGCGCGGGCGCGAACTGGACGAGGAGTCCGGCCCCGATCCCGCCGAGCCCGATGCCGACGGTGGGGCCCGCGCTGTTGACCTGGGCGCCGAGCGCGGGTCTCGATGCGGGGCTGAGTTCCAGCAGGGCCGCGCCCATCGCCCCGGTGGCCAGGCCCACGGCCAGCCCCTGGACGGCGCGGGCGGCGAGCAGCAGCCCGAGCCCCTGGGCCCCGGCGAAGAGTGCCATCGAGACCATCGCCAGGATCAGCGCGCCGCCGAGGACGGGGCGCCGGCCCAGGGTGTCGGAGAGGGAGCCGAACAGCAGGAGCCCGGCCAGCACGGTGACGGCGTACAGGGCGAACACCACCGTGATCGTGCCGGAGGACAGCCCCCACCTCTGCTGGTAGAGCACGTAGAGGGCGGAGGGCACGGAGGAAGAGAGCATCAGCAGGACGAGGACCGCGCCCACCACCCAGAAGCCGGAGCCTCTGGGCGCACTGGCCGGGTGGGCGGCCGGGTGCACGGTCGCCCCCGTGGTCGTCTCGGATGTTTCGGCCACTTGCGCACTCAACTCCCCCGTGATGGGGCCCTTGGTGGGCCCCGTGGTGGGCGGATCAGGCGGCAGCCTGCTCCGCCCTCTGCAAGGCTCGGGCCGTGAGTACGCCCGCGAGGTGACCGAGGTACTCGGCCGAGGTGCCGCGTCCGGGGACGAAGAGCTCCCTGGGTTCGGCGCGGAAGGCGGCGAGCACGGCCTCGGTGCTGTACGGGCCGCCGCGCAGGCGGTCCTCGACCCCGCGCAGCCGCAGCGCGCGGGAGGTGGCCCCGGTGACGGCGATGCGCGGCCCGTCGGGGGTGATCCGTACGGCGGCGGCGCACACCGGGTAGCGGGTGGCGCGGTCGGCGGTCTTCTCGAAGGCCGCCGCCGGGCCTGCGGCCGGTACCAGCAGTGCGGTGAGGACCGTACCGGCGGGGGCGGCGCCGGCCGCCAGCTCCTCGGCCGTCGCGGTGGACCGCCCGCCGGGGCCGGCCAGCTCGACCACGGCGTCGGCGGCCATGGCGGCGACCGGCAGGTCGGTGGCCCGCCCGGCGGCGGCGAGGTTGCCGCCGACGGTGCCGAGGTTGCGGACCTGGGGGTCGCCGTTGGCGCGGGCCGCGGCGGCGAGTTCCGGTGCCCCGGCGAGCACCAGCGGGTCGGTGGCGAGCTCGGCGAGCGTGGTGAGGGCCCCGATCCGCAGCCGGGCGCCGTCGGGCGTGCGCACGGTGCCGCGCAGTTCCGCCAGCCGCCGGATGTCGACCAGCAGCCGGGCCCGGTCGGCTCCCGTGCGCAGGTCGGGCAGCAGGCTCTGGCCGCCGGCCAGGATCCGGGCGCCGCGCGTCCCGGCCAGCAGGGCCAGCGCCTCGTCGAGGCCGACGGGCCGGACGTAGTCGAGATCGGTGAGGATCACCGGGCTTCTCCTCTCAGGCGGCGCCAGACCTTCTCGGGGGTGAGGGGCATGTCGATGTGCTGGACGCCCAGGTCGCAGAGGGCGTCGACGACGGCGTTGACGACGGCCGCGGCGGGCGGGACGGTGGCGATCTCGCCGGCGCCCTTGGCGCCGAGCGGGTTGTGCGGGCTGGGCGTGACGGTCTTGTCGAGCGTGAAGAACGGCACGTCGGCGGCGCGCGGCAGGGCGTACGTGGTCAGGTCGGAGCTGATGAGCAGGCCCTGTTCGTCGTAGACGGCGGCCTCCATGAGGGCCTGGCCGAGGCCGTGGGTGATGCTGCCCTCGATCTGGCCGAGGACGATCTTGGGGTTGCCGATGTGGCCGGCGTCGTCGACGGCGGTGTAGGACACCACCTCGGTCTCGCCGGTGAGTTCGTCGATCTCGACGACCGCGACGTGCGTCCCGAAGGGGTAGTTGAAGTCCGGCGGGTCGAAGTGGGTGGTCTCGTCGAGGGCCGGCTCGATCTCCGCGGGCAGCCCCCAGCCGTACCACATGGACATGGCAAGCTCGGCGAAGGTCCTGCCGTTCTCCTCGTTGCCCTCTTCGTGGACCCGACCGCCCTCGTAGACGACCCTGTCCTCGGGGATCCCCAGGAAGACGGCGCCGGCCCGGATCAGTTTGCTCTTGATCTTCCGGGCGGTGAGGGCGACGGCGGGCGCGGCCATGCTGTAGGAGCGGGAGCCGTAGGTGCCCTGTCCGTACGGAGCCTTCTGCGTGTCGCCCTCCAGGACCTGGACGGTGTCCGGGTCGATGCCGAGCTCGTCGGCGGCGACCTGGGCGAAGACGGTGCCGTGGCTCTGGCCGGTGGAGGCGGAGCCCACGGTGACGGTGACCTCGCCGGTCGGGTGGACGCGGATGTTGGCGCTCTCCCAGGTCCCGCCGAGCATGCCCTCCTGGGACATCCGGGTGGAGGGGCCGACCCCGCAGATCGCGACGTAGGTGGCGAGGCCGACGCCCAGGCGTTTGCCGCGGGTGCGGGCCTCGGCCTTGCGGGCGGACATGTCGGCGTAGCCCGACAGCTCGATCGCCCGGTCGAAGTTGAGCCGGTAGTTCCCGGAGTCGTAGGTCCAGCCGAGGCCGTTGTCGTACGGGAACTTCTCCTTCGGCACCAGGTTCCTGCGGCGGACCGCCGCCGGGTCCATGCCGATCTCGGAGGCGTACCGGTCGACCAGGCGCTCCATGAGGAACGCGGCCTCGGCGCGTCCGCTGCCGCGCTGGGCACCGAGGGAGACGGTGTTGGTGAAGGCGGCGTACACCTCGCAGAAGGCGGCGTCGATGTCGTACATGCCGCTGATGGAGCGGCCCATCAGGGCGGTGGCGACACCGGGGCCGATCGTGGACGGGTACGCGCCGAGGTTGGCGTAGCTGGTGCAGCGCACGGCGGTGATGCGCCCGTCGCGGGTGCCGGCGAGGGTGACGTGCTGGCGGTGGTCGCGGCCCTGGACGGTGGAGTTCATCAGCCCGGTGCGGGTGTCCACCCACTTCACGGGACGGCCGAGGGCCTTGGAGAGCAGCAGCACCAGGGGCATGTCGGGGTACAGGTATCCCTTGGTTCCGAAGCTGCCGCCGACGGTCGGGGCGATCACCCGGAGCTTGTTGAAGGGGATGCCGAGGACCAGCGCGGAGAGCAGGAAGCGGTGGTTGTGCGGGCCCTGGGTGGAGGCGTAGAGGGTGTACTCGCCGGTGGCGGCGTTGTAGTCGCCGACCGCGCCGCGCGGCTCGATGGGGCTGTTGATGGTGCGCTGGTTGACCAGGTCGAGCTCGACGGTGACCTCGGCCGCGGCGATGGCCGCGTCGGTACGGTCCTTGTCGCCGCAGGTCCAGTACGCATTCAGGTTGCCCGGGACGGCTTCGTGCAGCTGCGGCGCCCCCTCGGCGAGCGCCTCGTCGGCACGGGTGACCACGGGCAGCGGCTCGTACTCGACGGCGATGGCGGCCAGGGCTGCGGCGGCCTGGCGCGGGGTCTCGGCGACGACGACGGCGACGGGGTCGCCGACGTGGCGGACGGTGTCGCCGGTGAGGACCGGGCGGGCGCCCGGAAGTCCGTAGGGGTGGGGCGGGAAGTGGCTCTCCACGCCGCCGGGGATCCAGATGCAGGGCAGCGGCATGACGTCCGTGAAGTCGGCGGCGGTGGCCACCTTGAGCACGCCGGGCAGTTGCTCGGCGGCCTTGGTCCCGATGGAGAGGATCTTCGCGTGCGCCACCGGGCTGCCCAGGATGGCCATGTGGGCGGTGCCCGGCAGGTCGATGTCCGCCACGTACGTGGCCTCGCCGCGCAGCAGCTGCGGATCCTCACGGCTGTCCAGCGGCTGCCCGAGCACACCGTTCGCCCCGGCGGGGGCCTCCCCCGTCACTGCGGTCATCTCCCTCACCCCTCCTGTCCGGCGGTGGTGGATGCGGCGGCGGCCGCGGGCGCCTCGGCGCGGGCGGTCGCGCAGGCGCGCTGCACGCCCCGTACGACGCTGTGGTAGCCGGTGCAGCGGCACAGGTTGCCGGTGAGCCACTCGCGGATCTCGGGCTCGGTGGGTGCCTCGCCGCCCGCGGTGGAGTCGACGAGTTCGCCGAGTGCCATGACCATGCCGGGGGTGCAGAAGCCGCACTGGGTGCCGTGTTCCTGGCGCAGTGCCTCCTGGAGGCCGGACAGTTCACCGCCGCGGGTGGTCTCGCCCTCGATCGTGGCCACCTCGCTGCCGGCGGCCGAGGCGGTGAGGACCAGGCAGCTCTTGACGGACCTTCCGTCGAGCCGGACGACGCAGGAGCCGCACTGGCCGGTGTCGCAGCCGATCTTGGTGCCGGTCAGCCCGAGGCCGTCGCGGAGCCGTTCCACAAGCAGCTCGTTCGGCTGCGCCGAGAATTGCTCGGGTCTTCCGTTCACGTTCAGTGTGATATCCATGCCAGCGCCTGCGCTTCCGTGAGCGGCCGGTTGAAGAGGGGCCCGCCGGGCTGTTGGAGAATTCCTCCGGAGTGCAACGGGCCGGTGTCCACGGGCACGAATCCCAGATCCGTGATGATTCCCGCGACGATTTCCTTCGCTTTCGCGTCGTCCCCCGCGGTGAAATGCGCCAGGCGCTCTCCGGGAGCAGTGCCGGCGACGGCGAGGGTTTCGAAATGCATGGTGTTCAGGGATTTCACGACCTGTGCGCCGGGATACCACTCGGCGACCAGATCGCTGGAGCCCCGCCCGCCGAGGTCGGCGGGTGCGCCGGGGCCGCCGAACGCGTTCGTGGCGTCCACGAGCACCTTGTCCTGTACGGCGTGCGGCGGGAGCAGTCCGCGGACGCTCTCGAAGGGCACCATCAGCACCAGGAGTTCGGCCCGGGCGGCGGCTTCGGCGGGGTGCGCCGCCGAGGCCGCCGGTCCCAGCCCGGCCACGATCGGGCCGAGGCTCTGCGGGCCCCGGGCGTTCGCGAGGACGACCCGATGGCCTGCCGCCACGAGGATCCTGGCCAGGGTCGAGCCGATGCGCCCGGTGCCGATGATGCCTGTCCGCATTGACGCTCCTCGGGGAAGGGGCCCGGTCGGCCCGGTGGTCGCCTCAGTCCATGCCGATCCAGACCGACTTGGTCTGGGTGTAGCTCTCCAGCGACTCGGGGCCGCATTCGCGCCCGTAGCCGGAGGCCTTGTAGCCGCCGTAGGGCACGGCGGGGTCGTACTGGTTGTAGCAATTGACCCAGACCGTGCCGGCCTTGATCTGCGAGGCGACCCGGTGGGCCCGCCGCAGGTCCTTGGTGTGGACACCGGCGGCGAGGCCGTACGCGCTGTCGTTGGCGATGCGCACGGCGTCCTCCTCGGTGTCGAAGGGGATGATCGACAGGACCGGGCCGAAGATCTCCTCCTGGGCGATCCGCATGCCGTTGTCGACGCCGGTGAAGATCGTCGGCAGGAAGTACAGGCCCTGGCTGGAGGCGCCCTCTGGGGTCCATCCGCTGCCGCCGGTGCGCAGGATCGCGCCTTCCTTCTCGCCGACCTCGATGTACGAGCTGACCTTGTCGAACTGTCCGCGGTGGGCGAGCGGTCCGAAGAGGGTGGCCGGGTCGCGCGGGTCCCCGGGCTTGAGGTCGGCGGCCCGGCGGACCAGGCGTTCGACCATCTCGTCGTGGACGGGGCGCTGCAGCAGCAGCCGGGAGCCGGCGGTGCAGATCTCACCCTTGTTGTAGTAGATGCCGAAGAAGGCGAGTTCCTCGGCGGCGTCGAGGTCGGCGTCGGCGAAGACGATGTTGGCGGACTTGCCGCCGAGCTCCATCGTCACCTTCTTCAGGGTGCCGGCCGCCTTGCGGATGATCGTCTGGCCGACCGAGGTGGATCCGGTGAAGGCGATCTTGTCGATGTCGGGGTGGCCGGTGAGGGTCTCGCCCAGTTCCACGCCGGGACCGGTGATGACGTTCAGCACCCCGTCGGGGATCTCCGCCTCCTGGAAGAGCTCGGCGATCTTCAGGGCGGTCAGCGGGGTGGCCGGGGAGGGCTTGTGGACGACCGTGTTGCCCGCTGCGAGCGCCGGTGCGATCTTCGTCATCGACAGCAGCAGCGGGAAGTTGAACGGGGTGATGGCGCAGACGACGCCCAGCGGTTCGCGCAGGGTGTAGGCGAGCTGGCCGCCGGCCGGGGCGCGCGAGGAGCCGTCGACGCGGGTCACGGCCCCGGCGTAGTAGTGCATGAGCTGGGCGGCCATGGGGGCGTCGACCGTGCTGGAGAACGCGAACGGCTTGCCCATGTCCACGGTCTCCAGCAGGGCGATCTCCTCCAGGTCGCGCTCGATGAGCACGCCGACCCGGTTCAGTCGCAGCGCGCGCTCCTGGGCGGAGAGTCTGCTCCAGGGGCCTTCCTCGTACGCCTTGCGGGCGGCGGCGACGGCCGCGTCCGCGTCGGCGGCGGTGGCCTGGGCCACCGGCACGATCTCCTGCCCGTCCACGGGGCTGATGTCCGGTTCGGTACGGCCGTCCCGGGCCGCAACCCATGCGCCGCCGATGAACAGTTTCCCGGGGTTGGCGAGGGGCTGGCCGCTCAGCTCACGCTTGGTCATGGCTGCCTTCCGGTTTCGGGTGCGGGGGGGTTACTGGAGCTGCCGCAAGAAGGTCTCGGCGAGGGCCTTGGAGGAGTAGGGGTTCTGGCCGGTCGTCAGCCTGCGGTCCACGACCACGTGCGAGTCCCAGATCGCTTCGGCCTTCTCGTAGCGGGCGCCGAGCCGGGTCAGTTCGACCTCCAGGATCAGCGGGAGCCGGCCGGCCATGTTGGTGACCAGTTCCTCGCTGTGCGAGAAGGCCGTCATCCGGTAGCCCTCGAAGGGCCAGCGGCCTTCGCCGTCGCGCAGGGCGAGCAGCGAGGTGTGGCCGTGGCAGACGGTGGCGAGCGGCTTGTCCTGGGCGATGACCCAGCGCAGGATCTGGGCGAGTTCGTCGGACTTGGGGAGGTCGCCGATGGCGCCGTGGCCGCCGCTGACGTACACGCCGTCGTAGTCCGCGATGTCCTTCTCGGTGAGGTTCTCCAGTGCGAGGGGGGCTCTCAGCTGGGGGGTGTTCCCGATGACCCGGACGTATTCGGAGGCGTTGGCCTCGTCCTCGTCGGGCGAGCCCTGGGGTCGGACCCACTGGAGGAACTGGGGGTCGATGCTCGTGGCGTCGACCGTCGGCGCCCTGCCCCCGATCGTCGCCACGTCCACGTCGTGGCCGGCCGCCCTGAAGAGCGAGAAGGGCACGACGAATTCCTCGGCCCAGAATCCCGAGGGGTGCTGTTCACCATCGAGCAGATGCAGTGTGGCTTTGGCCGTCATGACAACGAGAATCTTCATGATTCTCTCCTTGTTCTGGATTCGCTGCCGATTCAACACGCCACCCGCAGGGGGCGTAAGGGGGATGGCGTCAGGCCCGCGATACTTCGTCACGTGCGTCCAACGCCGAGATGATGGTGCGGAATTCACCGACCAGGGGGTGGTCGGGATGCGCTTCGGCAAATATGCGTTCCCCGTACAGGGCCGCCATTTCCGGCGAGTACGGAAGGATTCCGGCCAGCGGTGCCCCGTAGACCGCCTCGGAGCGCCGCCGGGCCGCTTCCCGGTCGATGCCCTCGGGGGCCATGCTCAGAACCAGGGTCCGGCGGCAGGTCAGGCGCCCGGCGAGGGCGATGGTCTCCTCGACCCCGGAGAGGTCGATCCGGTCGGCCCGGGCCATGATCATCAGTACGTCGGCGCTCGCCATGGCGGTCACCGACTCGTTGTTGAGCCCGGCGTGGGTGTCGAGCAGCAGGACGTCCAGGGCGAAGTGCGCGGCCAGCCGGTCGAAGCCCTCCGGCAGCAGTCCCACGTCGTAGCCGCCCGCCATGATCTCGCGCAGGGCGGCCGTCCCGGTCCGCGCCGGTACGACGTACAGCCCGGGTACGGCGGCCTGTTGGGCGGTGGCCTCGATCTCGCAGCGGCCGAGCAGGTAGTCGGTCAGGGATGCGCCGGGTCCCAGGCGGAACAGCAGGTCCAGGGTGGGTGACTGGATATCGGTGTCGACCACCCCCACCCGGCGTCCCCCGGCCGCGATGAGCAGCGCGAGGTTCGCCAGTACCGAGGACTTGCCCGTCCCACCGCGGTGCGAGTGCACGACGACGGTCCGGGTCATCTAGGCCACCGGGTGCCGGCGCCGTCCGCGCGCGGCCCCCGCGCCGCACGTGGCCGGTGCAGGGCCAGCATGGTGACGTCGTCGTGCTGTTCGGCGGTGCCGGTGTGCTCGCGCACCGCCAGGTCCATCAGGTCGACCACGTCCTTGCCGCTCTCCGGTGGACCGGCGAGCAGTTCCAGCATCCGGTCGTCGCCGAGGAAGCTGCCGTTCGGGCAGCGTGCCTCGGGGACGCCGTCGGTGAACACGAACAGGGTGTCGCCCGGGTCGAGCTGGGCGTAGCCGAGGGTGTAGACGCAGTCGGGCAGGACGCCGACGGCGGGTCCGGTGATGTCGAGTGCGACGGGCGGGCTGCCGTCGGCGGGCAGCAGCAGGGGCGGGTTGTGGCCGCCGTTGATGTAGACGAGGCTGCCGGTGAGCGGGTCGAGCACCCCGAAGAACAGGGTGGCGAAGTAGCCCTGCCGCAGGTGGTTGCGGGTGAGGTAGCCGTTGGTGGCGGTGACCGCGTTGAGCAGCGGGGTGGCGCCGACGACCGGGATCCGCCGGCTGCCTCCGGCGCGGCCGGCGGCGACCAGGTGCTGCAGGCCGCTGTTCTGCGCGGTGTGCCGCAGCAGGGAGCGGATGAGCGCCATGAACAGCGCTGCTCCGACCCCCTTGTCGCAGACGTCGGCGACGACGAAGGCGAGCCGTCGGCCGCGGGAGATCTCGAAGACGTCGTAGAAGTCCCCGGCGACCTGCCGGGCGGGCCGGAACCGCACGTCGATCTCCCAGCCGTCGGGGACGGGCATCGATTCGGGCAGGAAGCCCGCCTGGATCTCCCGGCCGATCTCCAGCTCCTTCTCGTAACCCATGAGTTCGGCGCGGGCATCGGCCTCCCGCAAGGTGCGGCCGAGTCCGGCGCGCTCAGAGCAGCTGTGCAGCCGGGCCCCGACGAGGGCGGGCAGGAAGGGGGGTACGAGGTAGTCGTGCCCGATCCGGACGTGCTCCTCCAGGGCGGCGAACTCCGTCACGGTCCAGACGACCACGATGGGGGCCCCCGCCCAGCGGCGCAGCCGGCGCACGGCCGTCCGTACCGCCTCCCCGTCGGACTCGGCGGGGGCGAGCAGCACGTCCGCGACGGGCAGCAGTTCCAGCGGGCCGCCCTGCAGCTCGGTCAGGGTGCGGGTGACGAGCGCGGCGTCCATCGTCCGCAGCGCGTCGAGCAGCTCGGCCGGCGGGGGCGGGTACGCGTCGAGGATGATCACGGTCGTGGAGGGCATCGGTCCGTCCCCTCAGCCTTCACGGTCAGCGTGCTGATGTTGAGGCCGTCCCTGTGCGCGTAGCCGAACCCGTCCACGCTGGTCAGCGCCAGGTGGATGCCGAGGCCGCCGATCCTGCGGTTCTCCGGGGGGACCCCGGGGGCGGGGGGCAGGCGGCCTGCGACGGGGTCGAAGGGGGGTGCGGAGTCCTCGATGACGATCTGCACCCCGCCCGGGCCGGAGCGGCCGCGGACGGTGATCCGTCCGTCGCCGCCCCGGTACCCGTGCATCACGACGTTCGTGGCCAGTTCGTCCACGGCCAGCCGGAGCCGGTAGGTGGCGCCCTTGTCCAGGCCCGCCGCCCCGGCCAGCCGCAGGACGAACGCGGCGATGTCGCCCAGTGCCCCCACCGTTGCGGGCACTTCCAGCACGCGGGACTTCCTCGCCAGTTCGACCATGTCGGTCACGGTGGTCACTCGTCGGAGAGGACGATGCTCCGGTCGAGTCCCGCGGTCCGGATGGTCCGGGACACGGGCTCGATGGCACCGACCACCTTGATGGTGACGTCGTTCGCCACCTTCTGCTGGGCGAAGACCAGGGAGCGCAGTCCGGCGCTCGCCATGTAGCCGACGCCGGCCATCCTGATCTCGACGGTGCGGGTGCCGTGGCCCGCTGCCTTTTCGATGGTCCGGTGGAAGTCCGGCGCGGTCTTGGCGTCCAGCTCGCCCGTCAGTTCGATCACGGTGGTGTCGCCCTCGATGCTCAGGGACACGGAAAGCGGCATGTCAGGTCTCCTTCGGTCAGGGCGCGTCGAGGTGGTCGCGCTCGTTGGTGCGGCCCACCAGGATCACGACCGAGCGCGGGCCGATCAGGTACTTCCCGGCGTTGTCCAGTTCCTGCTCGGACCCGGGGGTGCGGATGTCGTACGGTGCCTCGGCCCCGGTGTCGGCGAACAGGTGCCAGCTCCGCCCGCCCGGCAGGGCGGGCAGTTCCAGGTCGTGCGGCTCCCAGTGCGCATTCATGGCCACGTACACCACGTCGTCGTCCCCGGTGCCGCAGCGGGCGACCGCGAGCAGCCGGCTCTCGTCCGACCAGTCGGGCTGCCAGGCCCGCTCCCCGTGCCAGCTGATGTCCGGCAGGCCCAGGTTCCGGCGGACCTGGCCGGTGGGGTGGGCGGTGGAGCGCAGCTCGCGGTGGTGCCCCCGGAAGGCGATCATCTCCCGGGTGAACCGGAGCAGTTCGGCGTTGTCGTCGACCTGGTCCCAGTCGAACCAGGAGAGCTCGTTGTCCTGGCAGTAGGTGTTGTTGTTGCCCTGCTGGGTGCGTGCGACCTCGTCCCCGGCCAGCAGCATCGGGATGCCCTGGCTGGTGAAGAGGATGGCGAGGGCGTTCTTCATCTGCCGGGTGCGTAGCGCGTTGATCTGCGGGTCGTCGGTGGGTCCCTCGGCGCCGCAGTTCCAGCTGTTGTTGTCGTTGGCGCCGTCGTTGTTGTTCTCGCCGTTGGCGTCGTTGTGCTTGTCGTTGTAGGAGACCAGGTCAGCGAGGGTGAACCCGTCGTGCGCGGTCAGGAAGTTGACCGAGGCCGCGGTGCCGCGGGTGGCGTACAGGTCGGGCGAGCCGGCGATCCGGGTGGCCAGCTCGCCGGTGACGCCGGGGTCGCCCTTGAGGAAGCGGCGCACGGTGTCGCGGTACTTCCCGTTCCATTCGGCCCAGCGGCCGTACGCCGGGAAGTTGCCGACCTCGTAGAGGCCGCCGGCGTCCCAGGCCTCGGCGATGAGCTTGGTGTGCCGCAGGACGGGGTCGTAGGCGAGCAGCTCCAGCAGCGGCGGGTTGGGCAGCGGGGTGCCGTCCAGGGCCCGGCCGAGGATGGCCGCGAGGTCGAAGCGGAAGCCGTCGATGTGGTAGTCGGCGACCCAGTGGCGCAGGCAGTCGAGCACGTAGTTGCGCACGACGGGGTGGTTGCAGTTGACGGTGTTGCCGGTGCCGCTGAAGTTGAAGTAGTACCCCTCGGGCGTGAGCATGTAGTACGTGGCGTTGTCGAGCCCCTTGAAGGAGATCGTCGGGCCCTGCTCGTTGCCCTCGGCGGTGTGGTTGAAGACGACGTCGAGGATGACCTCGATGCCGGCCGCGTGCAGGTCCTTGATCAGGGTGCGGAACTCGTCGCCCTGCATTCCGTAGCGTCCGGTGGCCGCGTAGCCGGCCTTGGGCGCGAAGAACGAGACCGTGTTGTAGCCCCAGTAGTCGAAGAGCCGCTCACCGGTCTCCGGGTTGGAGCGCGGGTTGTCGCTCTCGTCGAACTCGAACACGGGGAGCAGTTCGATGCAGTTGACCCCGAGCTCCTTCAGGTACGGGATCTTCTCGCGCAGCCCGGCGAACGTGCCGGGCGCGGTGACCTGCGAGTTGGGGTGCCGGGTGAAGCCGCGCACGTGGGTCTCGTACACGACGAGGTCCTCGGCGGGGATGCCCAGCGGGGTGTCGTCGCCCCAGTCGAAGTCCTGGAGGCAGACTCGGGAGCGGTACTGGTAGCCGCGGCTGCGGTCCGGCTCCACGCCCCACACGTCACGGCCGGCGATCAGCCGGGCGTACGGGTCGGAGAGCACCTGCCGGGCGTCGAAGCGGTGGCCGGTGACCGGGTCGTAGGGGCCGTCGGCGCGGTACCCGTACTCGATGTTCTCGTGGTCGAGGCCGAAGACGGTCATGGCGAACACGCTGCCGGTGCGGAATTCCTCGGGGAACTCCAGTTCGGCCATCGGCTCGGGCTCTCCGCGCCTGAAGATGACCAGGGTCATGCTGGTCGCCTGGTCGGAGAAGACGGAGAAGCTGACCCCGCCGGGGACCACGTTGGCCCCGAAGGGGAACGGTTTGCCGGCGCGGACGCGGTACCCGCCCACCTCGTGGGTCGGGTACGCGTCGACGCGCAGCACCTGCTCGGACCGGGTCTCGGTCATCGCGCGGCCCTGGCCCTGGCCTTGGCCGCCGCCGCGACGGCCTCGCCGGTCTCGAAGAAGTCGAGGAAGCCGGTGGCCGACATGACGAACCGGACTTCCTCGCTCACCCCGTAGAGGGTGACGGCGACGCCGGCGTGCTGCGCCTCGCGGTAGACGACGAGCAGGGTGCGCAGGCCCGCGCTGGAGACGTAGGTGACCGCCGTGAGGTCGATCCGCAGCGGCTTGCCCTCGCGGACCAGCGGCAGCAGGGCCTGGAGCAGCGCTCCGGATGTCTCGCTGTTGATCTCACCGGTGGCGACGAGCACGGTGCCCGTCTTGTTCCGGCGTTCCTTGACGTTGAGAGTCATTGCGTTCCCCTCTGGTTGGGGCGCCCCCCGTTGAGCGCTACTTCCCGGCCGCTGGACGCAGCCGGACCTTGACCTTCACCCGGCCCTGCACATCGGGCAGCCGCACGGTGAGGGCATCGGCGTCGAAGTCGGTGTACGGCTTCTCGTCGATCTCCACGGACGCGATCCGCACCGAACCGGCGGGAAGCAGGTCGGGCGAGACGCGCAGGACGCGGCCGGGCAGGTCGGTCGGGTCGGGCTGGAAGTGGAAGTCCATCTCCCGGCCGTTGATGAGCAGGTTGTTGTAGACGGCGGAGAGGTAGCAGAGCTCCGCCGAGTGGTACATGGACATCGAGTGGCTGCCCTTGAGCCGCTCGGTGCCAAGCAGGTACGGCGTACCGCTGGCGAGGACGTTGAAGTAGACGGCTCCCTCGTCGTGGTCGAGGAAGAAGGTGTTGTAGAAGGCCTGGGCCTGCCGGGCCTCGCGCAGGTTCGCGTCGCCGCCGACCGTGCCGTTCAGGATGAGGTAGGCGAGGATCGCCTGCTCCTGCTGCCACCAGGCCTTGCGGTCGTGCCAGGCGAACCGGTACGCCTCCTGCCCGTCGTCGGCCGACTTCAGCCGCTCGACGACGTCGTACCAGCCTCCGCGCTGCACGTCGCTGCCGACCGCCGGCATGATCTCGCCGATCTTCCTGGCGAGCTGCTCGTACTCCGGCTTGGCCTTCAGCGAGTTCATGCGCATCAGGTTCCAGGCGATCTTCAGGTTGTGGCCGACCACCGCGCGGTTCTGCTGCCAGCTGTGCGCGGTGTCGTGCGACCAGTCGCGGAAGAAGCGCTCCTGGACGAAGGGGCTGTTCTTGTAGTCCGGGAACTTGTCCGCGATGGTGTCGAAGGTGTATTCGAGGAAGTCGGCGTACTTCTGGTCGCCCGTCGCCAGGTACAGGTTGATCAGGTAGGCGGGCGCGTGGTCCCCGACCGAGTTCCAGTTCTTGCGCTCGGCGTTCTCGCCGAGGGACTCGTGGTCGGCGCTGAAGAGGATCGGGTCGATGTGCGAGTAGTAGCCGCCCTGCTCCGGGTCGAAGAAGAACTTGTCGAACAGCCGGATGGTGGCGTCCGCGTCGTTCTTGATCCGGACGTCACCGGTGACCCGGTACGTCTGGATGGGGCCGGCGAGCGCGTAGATCTGCTCGTACATCGGGATCGCGTCGTAGTCGTCGGAGAACTCCGAGGTGAACAGCTTGCGCTCGCTGTCCCCGTCGACGCTGATGCCGTGGTACCAGAAGACCACGTCCTCCTCGCTGTCCACGACCCGCATGTGCTTGCGCAGGTACTCGGTGCCGCGCTCGGCGACCTCCAGGTACTCGTCCTTGCCGGTCAGCAGGTAGGCCGAGGCCATCCCGTAGACCAGGCGGGAGATCGTGTCGGTCTCCTGAACGTGGCTGGCGGTCTTGTCACCGCCCAGCCGGATCTCGGTGCGGTACTCGGTGAAGTCCACCGGCCCGTCACCGAACTGCGCCCGCCGGTAGAAGTCGGCCAGCGACTCGATCTGCTTGATCCACCAGCTGGGCTCCTCGAAGCGGTAGTCCTCGGCGCCGCGGCCCAGGAAGACCAGGCGCTTGGCCTCGAACCGCCCGCCCCGCTCCGGGTAGTGGATGCCGTAGACGAAGAGGAACCGGCCCGGGGAGAGCATCTCGTCGATGTGCCCGGAGGCGTCGATGTAGGGCTCGTCCAGGTTGCGGACCAGCTCGGCGCCGGGGCCGCCGGCGAGCGAGACGTCGAACTCCCGCCCGTCGGATGTCTTCAGCCGCAGCAGCCGGGTACCGGAGTCGAAGCGGATGACGTATCCCGCGATCGTGTCGGAGAAGGAGAAGGTCACGGCGTCAGCCATGGGTCACACACCGTCCTGTTCGTTGAGGGATCGGTTCGCCTGCGGGGCGCCCGGGGCCGGCCGTTCGCGCCCCTTCGGCTCACTCGCCGGAGGCTGGGGGCGTGCTGTCGTCCTCGTATCCCTGGCTGACCTCGACGATCACCCCGTCGGGGTCGCGGACCCACACGGTCCGCCAGCCGCAGATGAAGTCGTCGAAGTCCAGCGGTCCCAGGGTCACTTCCGCCGCGCCGCCGAGCGATGCCAGGAACGCGTCCACGCTGTCGGTCTGGAAGGCCAGGTGCCGCATCCGGCCGGGTGCCTGCGGGCCGTCGTCGTACGCCGTGCGGGCCGGTGCTGCCGAGCCGGCCGCGAAGAGCTCCAGGTACGCGTCCCCCTTGCGCAGGAACACGATCTGCGCCTCCCCCAGATCGACCACCCGGGCCCTGGTGAAGCCGAAGTACCGGGTGTAGAACTCCTCGGTGGTCTTCTGGTCCGTGCAGTTCAGGCCCACGTGGGACCAGCGCAGTCCGGCCATCAGCCCGCGCCCCGGCCCCGGCCGGCCGCGATCAGTTCGATGATCCGGCGGGCGAAGAGGTGGTGGTGGGCTCCGGTGCGGCCGGTGACCAGGTCCCCGTCGACGACCACGTCCTCGTCGACGTACTCCCCGCCCATGTTCCGGACGTCACCGATGAGGTTGTTGTGGCAGACGACCTTGCGGCCGCGGATCCGGTCCGGGATCGAGGAGGCCAGCCACATGCCGTGACAGATGATCCCCTTCAGGACGGTCGGCTCCGCGAAGGCCCGGCGCAGCAGCTCGGTCGCCGGCGCGAGGACGTCCACGTCCTCGGTGTAGCGCAGCCGGTCGGCCACCATGCCGGACGGCACGATGATCGCCGCGTACCGGCGCAGCTCCTCGTCACCGATCCCCTCCAGGGACCGGTCGGCGGTGAAGGGCGCCCGGTACTCGTGCCCGGTGAAGGTGATGGAGTCGTTGCCCCACAACCGGGTCAGGAAGTCGACCTCGGCGCCCTCCTCGGCGAAGCGGCGCTGGTAGTAGAAGATCTCCGGCTCGTAGAAGTCGCTCTCGACCAGGACCGCGATCCGGGTCCCGGACAGCGCACCCTCGCGCAGGACCGCGTCAGACACGGGAGGCCCCCTTCAGGAAGTCCGCCGCGCGCTCGGCGATCATCGCGATGGCGGTGTGGCAGTTGCCCGACGGGACCGCGGGCATCACGCTGGCGTCGGCCACGCGCAGGTTCCGTACGCCGTGCACCCGCAGCTCCGGGTCGACGACGGAGAGGTCGTCGACGCCCATGCGGCAGGATCCGGCCTGGTGGTGGTAGCTCTCCGACTTCTGCTTCACGAAGGTCCGCAGGTCCTCGTCGCTCACGTACCCGGGTCCGGGCTGGAGCTCCTGCTTGTACCAGGGCGAGAAGGCGGAGGTCGCGAAGAGCTCCCGGGCGATCCTGACGCCCTGCACCATCCGTTCCAGGTCCCACCCGTCGCCCAGGTAGTTCGGGTTGATCAGCGGGTGGGCCAGCGGGTCGGCGCTCGCGAGCCTGATCCAGCCGCGCGAGACCGGCCGTACGACACCGGGGAGGATGGACACCGTGTTGGGGTGGTCCTGGCCGACGATCACGTCGAAGGGCACGTGGACGAAGGCGATCTGCAGGTCGGGGGCGGGCAGCCCGGGCCGCGAGGACAGGAACAGAGCGCTCTCGGAGAGGTTCTGCGCCGGCGCCGGGAGCTCCTGGGTGACCTCGGCCATCAGCCCGGTCAGTACGTGGTTGTGGAAGTTCTCGCCGACCCCGGGCAGGGCCGCGGTGACCTCGATGCCGTGCTCGCGCAGCTGTTCCGGGGGCCCGATGCCGGAGAGCAGCAGCAGCTTCGGGGACTCGATCGCCCCGGCCG
Source organism: Streptomyces sp. NPDC054932 (assembly GCF_053610205.1). Lineage (NCBI taxonomy): Bacteria > Bacillati > Actinomycetota > Actinomycetes > Kitasatosporales > Streptomycetaceae > Streptomyces > Streptomyces sp. NPDC054932. Next base: position 23,968 of record NZ_JBSGXU010000050.1, read on the forward strand.
CCACGATCACCTCCCGGCGGGCCCGTACGGTGTGCGGCCCGGGTTCCGCGGGACTGCTGTGGCCGTCCCGGACGGTCCGGCCCGGGATCTCGGCGGGGGCGCGGAGCTGGGTGTACTCGACGCCCGTGCAGGTGTCCCCGTCGACGAGCAGCCGGGTGCTCTGCGCGTTGGTGCGCAGGGTCAGGTTGGCGCGCCGCAGCGCGGGCTCCAGGTAGGCGGCGAGGACGCCCTGGCGGCGGCCGTCGGCCACGTCGATGTGGTGCCAGCCGGTGCCGAAGAGGCCGCGGCGGGGTCCGTCGGTGTTGAAGTCGGCGATCTCCTGGTGGCCCAGTTCGACGGCGGCGTCGATGAAGGCGCGGGAGGCCGGGTTGGGGCCGTGCCGGCCGGCGTTGGTGATCCGCTGCGGGCCGCGGGTGCCCGTGGTGGCGGCGGTGGCGTCCTCCTGGCCCTCCAGCAGGGCGAAGTAGGGGAGCACGTCCTCGTGGGCCCAGCCGGCCGCGCCCTGGTAGGCCCAGTTGTCGAAGTCCGCGGCGTGCCCCCGGATGTGCATCATGATGTAGAGGTTGCTGCTGCCGCCCGGGGCCCTGCCGCGCGGTTCGTACGTACGGCGGCCGTCGAGTCCGGGCTGCGGGACGCTGGTGTAGCCCCAGTCCACCGGCCCGCCCAGGAGCTTGTACCAGGAGGACGGGTCGTCCACCTCGGGCGGGATGCGGGAGCCGCCCGCCTCCAGGACGAGGACGGAGACGTCCGGGTCCTCGGAGAGCCGGTCCGCCAGCACGCTGCCCGCGGTTCCGGAGCCCACGACGACGTAGTCGTATTCCTCTGCTTCTTCTGCGGCCACGACCTCGCCCCCTCAGCCCTGGCTCAGTACCTGGAAGGGGACGGTGTCGTGGTGGTTCGCCATGTAGGCGATCTTTCCGTCCACGATCCGGAAGAAGTTCATGACGTCGGCCTCGATGGGCTCGCCGGAGGCACTGACCGCGGTCAGGCGCGAGACGGCCGCGGCCTTCTCCCCGTCGACGATGAAGTGCACGGGCTCGTTCCGGAAGACCCGGTACATCGTGCCCATGCCCTTCATCATCGAGCGCAGGACCTCCAGGCCCTCGATGTGGCCGGCGAGCTGCTCGTCCATCACCTGGTCGTCGGCGAACAGGTCGCACCAGCGGTCCCAGTCCCCGGCGTTGGCGTACTCGTAGTACTTGCGAAGGATTTCGGTGTGGCTCTCGTGTCGGTCCATCGTGATCGTCCCCCTATCGGTCCCTGCGGGTTCCGTCCGGCGCGAACGGCGCCCAGAACTGGCTGAAGGCGGTCGCCGAGTCCCCGAAGAGCCCGTCGCGGCCCTCGACGATCCGGCCGCCCCGCCACCGCATGAAGTGGAAGACCGGGTAGTCCATCCGCTCGTACGGGGACCCGCTCGTGGCGTCCGCGCCGTCCCGCAGGGCCACGTTGCGGCACACGTCGGCGCTGCAGTCCTCGCCGACGAGGACCGCCTGGATGTCCATCCGGAAGGTGCCTCCCGTGAGCTTGTGGGTCTGCGCCATCAGCTCCAGGAAGGCGTCCAGGCTCTCGTACCAGCCGGCCAGCGGGTGGTTTCCCGGCACCAGCCAGCGCAGGTCCTCGGAGTAGTACTCGAGGATGCGCGCCCGGTCGCCGGAGCCGAGGGCGGCGTAGGCCGCCTCGACCCGTTCCCGTGTCACTTCGGTCATCGTCGCTTCTCCTTCGACGGCGCTCGGAGCGGGGCGGAACCGGGCATCGGGGCCAGGTCGTTGACGGTGTACTGCTTGATCAGCGGTCCGTCGGGACCGGCCACCACCGTCCAGGTCTGGTCGGCGTCGAAGCCGAGCCACTGGCTGCGGGCGGCCGGCGGGTCCCAGATCCTGGCCTGCCAGTTGACGAGGACCCGGACGACCGCCCGGTCGCCCTCGATGACGGGCTCCACCTTCGTGACGGTGTGCACCTCGTCGAAGAAGCGGTGGGTGACGGCCTCGTACCAGCGGCCGAAGCCCTCGTGTCCGAGGAAGGTGTCCTCGGGGACCTTGAACTCCAGGTCCTCGGTGATCAGCGCGAGCACGTCGTCCGGATCCACGTGCTGGTCCAGCGCCACGTACCAGTTCTCGGCGAAACTGCGGATGGCGTCCTCGGTCAGCTGCCGTTCGGCGGGCATGCGGTCTCCTCCTGTTCCCTGCTGGACGGCTGGTCCTGATCCGTTCGTTCGTTCGTTCAGTCGGTCGGTCAGATCTGGATGTCGACGAGGAACGGTCCGGGGTGGGACAGCATCCGGCCCACGGCCGCGACCGCCTCGTCCGGCTTCTCCACGCGCATCCCGCCGGCGCCGAGCGACCGGGCCAGCCCGGCGAAGTCGATCTCGGGGTGGGAGAGGTCGAAGGAGCCCGGGAAGCCGTGCTCCGGGATGTCCCGCTCCCTCCAGTACTGGGCGATGTTGTCGTCCAGCAGCCGGTACTTGCGGTTGTTGCACACCACGAACTTGGCGTCGATGCCGTGCCGGGCCGCGGTCCACAGCGCCTGGTAGGTGTACATGGACCCGCCGTCGCCCGCGAAGCCGACCACGAGCCGCTCCGGCCGGGCCAGCTTGGCGCCGACCGCGCCCGGGAAGCCCACCCCGAGCGAGCCGCCCCGGGTGAGGTGGTAGTCGCCGGGCCGCTCCGCCGGCAGGTACCGGGTGACCAGCGGGGAGGTGGTCAGCGCCTCGTCGAAGACGATCAGGTCCCCGCCGGTGCGCTCGGCCAGGGCCTTGAGGAAGACGGCCATCGGCGTGCCGTCGTCCGGTGTCGCCCGCGCCTCCCGGGCCCGCTCCCGGGTCCGTACGTCGAGCCGGGCGGCCGCCGCGGCCCGCCGCTGCGGGCCCAGCAGCCCGTCCAGTACGCCGGCCAGTGCGCGCAGCGCCTGCTTGGGGTCGGCGGCCAGGCCCAGGTCCACCGGGTGGTTCTTGGCGATCTCGTAGGCGTTGAGGTCGATGTGGACGACCTTCGCGCCCGCCCTGAAGGGGCTCTCCAGCTCCGGGAAGACCTCAGGGAAGACATAGGTGCCGACGATCAGCACCCCGTCGGCGTCACCGACCAGCTCCTTGCTGTGCGGGCCGAACATGTGCCCGGTCTGACCTCGCCGCAGCGGGTGCGAGGCCGCGATGTTCACCTCGGAGGAGTCGACCTCGTACACGTCGGCGCCCAGTAGCTCGGCGACGGCGGCGAGTTCGTTCTGCGCCCCGGAGAGCGCGACCCCGTCCCCGATGAGGACGACCGGGTGCTCGGCGCAGGCGAGCAGCTCGGCCGCCCGCCCCACCGAGGCCGGCGAGGGCGCCACGTCGGTGAGCACCTCGGTGGAGGGCAGGACCGGCTCGGAGTTGAGCTCGTCCAGCACGTCCATGGGCAGCGCCACGAACACGGGCCCGCGGGGCGGGGTGAGCGCGATCTTCACGGCCCGGCGGACGGTGCGGAGCACGGACCGCGGGTCGGTGACCCGGGTCGCGTACTTGGTCACCGGCTTCGCCATCGCCACCAGATCGGACGCCATCTGCGCGTCCATGGCGTCGTAGCGCACTCCGGCGTCACCGGCGACCACGACGAGCGGGGTGTGGCCGCGCAGCGACTGGTAGAGCATGCCGATGCCGTTGCCGAGGCCGACCCCGGAGTGCAGCTGGAGCAGGGCCGCGCCGCCGGTCGCCCGGGCGTACCCGTCGGCGATGCCGGCGGCCACGGTCTCCTGGAGGGCGAGGACGTAGTGGAAGTCCTCCGCCGCGTCCACCGCGTCGAGGAATCCCTGTTCCACCGTCCCGGGATTTCCGAACATCACTGTCAGACCGTCGGCCTTGAACTGCTCGATCAGCCTTTCCCGTCCGGGAGTAGCTTTCATGAATTCCCCCTCAACTCTCCGATTTCCCGGCGGCTTTTCGGACTACCAGCCGTATCGGGTGAGGCCGTCCTCCAGGACTTCCACGATCTTCTGCCCCGTGAGATACGAGTCGGGGGTGGAACGTCCGGTGACGAAGGGGAAGTCGACGATGACCGAGACCGGTTTGCCGAAGTTCCCGTGGTACGCACCGTGCGGGCCGGTCGCGTCGCGCAGGATGTATTCCAGCGGATAGGGCGGCGGTCCCATGTTGAAGTCGGTACCGAGGAAACCGGTGCCGTCCTTGTAGTCGTACTCCTTGCAGTGGCCGGTCACGTGCTTGCCCCGGATGATGCTCCGGCGGTCGCTCCAGTCCCGGGCGAAGGCCAGGCAGGCGACGCCGTAGCACTCGGCGGCGACGACCTTGCCGGCCTTCTGGAAGGCCAGGATCAGGGCGTGCACGCGCTCGTTGTTGGCGAGGTCGGCGATCGGGCCGCTGCCGCCGACGATGAGGATCGCGTCGTACCCGGCGATGTCGGCGTCGAGTCTGTCGAGATCGCGGTGGTACTGCTCCAGCTTGGGCAGGTAGCCCTCGTCGCTCGTGTACGGACGCTCGGGGACCCACGCCTCGATGTCGAGCGGCGAGTCCAGCCGGCTCGACTGCTCGAACTCCCGCCCCAGCCGGGCGTTCTCCTCGGTGGTGACCGAGCGTCCCAGCGGCGGATCGATGTAGTTCGCGTCGAGGCTCGGCGGAAGAGCGTGTGCACGCTTTCCGGTCGGCGTGGCGAATATGACCTCGTAGCCCCGCTCGTCGAACTTCGACACGGGCCCTATCAGTTCCTCGGCCCAGTAACCGTGTTCGGAGACAATGACCAGAATCTTTCTGCTCACGTATTCCTCCAGGCGCCGCCTGTTGTCGTTGGCGTCCCCCACACTGGCCGCGGCCGGGGGCTTCGTCAAAGCGCCGGCATGCGACTTCGTGAGGTAGCGGGCCAGGTCGTACCGGCACTTCAGGAAGTCGGCCGCGGACGTCAGGAAGTAGCTTCAGGACTACCTGACTTCGGCCGAATCGATGAACCATTCCGGCAGCCCCGTCCTATGGTCTGGACGCGCCGTGAATCATGGGCGTGCGGGCCGTGTCGGTGGGACGAGCATGAGCACGAGGAGAGGGACGGGGACGATGACGATGGACCTGTTGTGCACACACATCGATCAGATACGTCCGGTGAAACCCACGGCCGTCGGCTGCGAGGAGTGCCTCGTCGCCGGCGACACCTGGGTGCACCTGCGGATGTGCCTCAGCTGCGGGCACGTCGGATGCTGCGACTCGTCGAGGAACCGTCACGCCACCCGGCACTACCGGACCACCGAGCACGCCATCGCGGCCTCCCACGAGCCCGGCGAGGACTGGGCCTGGTGCTACGCCGACCGGCTGATGCTGGACCCGGCATGAGCGCGGCCCCGGAGAGTTCCCCCGCCACCACCCCGTCGGCCGCGGCCGCCGAACGCGCGGAGCACAGGAAGCCGGTCATCCTCGCCGTGGACGACGACCCGCAGGTGCTGCGCGCCGTCCGCCGCGATCTGCGCAGCGCCTACGGCGACCGCTACCGGGTGCTCGGCGCCTCCTCGGCGGCCGACGCCCTGAAGATCCTGGACTCCCTCGACGAACGCGGTCACGATCCGGCGCTGTTCCTCGTGGACCAGCGCATGCCGGACGTGACCGGCGTCGAGTTCCTGCTGGAGGCGGTCAGCCGTTTCCCGGACGCCCGCCGCGTCCTGCTGACGGCCTACGCGGAGACCGACGCGGCGATCACCGCCATCAACCGGGTCCGGCTGGACTACTACCTGCTCAAGCCGTGGGACCCGCCGCACGAGCGCCTCTTCCCGGTCCTGGACGACCTGCTGTCGGACTGGCTGGCGACCTACCGGCCGGCGTACGACGGGATCATCGTCGCCGGCCACCTGGTCTCCCCCGGCACCCACGCCGTCCGGGACTTCTTCACCCGCAACGGCCAGCCGTTCCGATTCCTCAACGTCGAACGGGACCCCGAGGCGCTGACCCTGATCGCCGCCCAGCCCGACGGGGCGCTCCCCCTGGTCCGCTTCCCGGACGGATCGGTCCTCTCGGCCCCGACCGACGCCCAGCTCGCCCAGCGTCTGGGCCTGGCCACCACCGCCTCCCGCCCGCACTACGAGTGCGTCATCGTCGGCGCCGGTCCGGCGGGCCTGGCGGCGGGCGTCTACTCGGCCTCGGAGGGCCTGTCCACCCTGATGCTGGACTCCCGCGCCCCGGGCGGCCAGGCCGGTACCTCCAGCCTGATCGAGAACTACCTCGGCTTCCCCTCGGGTCTCTCGGGCGGCGACCTGACCCGCCGGGCGACCATCCAGGCCTCCCGGTTCGGCGCCGAGATCCTGCACCCGGTGGAGGTGGTCTCGCTGACCCGGGACGACCCGGCGAAGATCCTGACCCTGGCGGACGGCACGGAAATCTCCGCCGAGACGGTCCTGCTCGCCACCGGGGTCTCGTACAACCGCCTCGACGCCCCCGGCGCGGACCGCTTCGAGGGGGCGGGCCTCTACTACGGCGCGGCGACCACGGAGAGCTCGGCCTGCATCTCGCAGCACGTGTTCATCGTCGGCGGGGCCAATTCCGCGGGCCAGGCGGCGGTGCACTTCGCCAAGTACGCCGCCCGCGTGACGATCCTGGTCCGGGCGGCCTCCCTGGACGCGAGCATGTCCCGCTACCTGATCGACGAGATCGGGCGCACCCCGAACATCGAGGTGAGGGTGCGCACGACGGTGGTCCGGCTGGACGGCGGGGAGCACCTCGAACGGCTGACCCTGCACGACGCGGAGGCCGGCCGGGACACCGAGGTGCCGGCCCGGTTCATGTTCACGTTCATCGGCGCCCGCCCGCACACCGACTGGCTCGCGGGCGTCGTCGAACGGGACGAGTACGGCTTCGTCCTCACCGGCTCGGACCTGATCTCGAACGGCGGCGAGCTCCCGGCCGAGTGGAGCCTGGAGCGCGCCCCCTACCCCCTGGAGACGAGCGTCCCCGGGGTCTTCGCGGCCGGCGACGTCCGCGCGCACTCGGTGAAGCGGGTCGCCTCGGGCGTCGGGGAGGGTGCGATGGCGGTCTCGCTGATCCACCGCTACCGCTCGATGGGCTGAGAGCGAACGGTCGGGGCCTTGCGATCAAGAAGGCACCGGACGCAACGTTGATTACATGATTACAGCCGAACAGAGCGAACAGCTCCGCGTCTGGTTCACCGAGCGCCTGCCGGTGGACGTGTACGAGTCCCTCCTCACGGTCACCGCCGACCGCGAGGAGATCACGGTCGTCGGCGCCATACCGGCGACCGAGTCGGTCAAGGAGTTCCGCGAGCGCACCCGCGAGCAGCGCATCGAGGTCGCCAGGGAAGCCGAGGAGCTCTACCGCCGCAAGGTGGCCTGGGGCGTGCGGGTGAGTGAGGAGACGACCCTCTTCACCCACCTCGCCGTCCCGGTCATGACCCGCCTGCGCCAGTCCGAACGCCAGGTCCTCGACACCCTGGTCGCCGGCGGCGTGGCCCGCAGCCGGGCGGACGCCCTCGCCTGGTGCGTCCGGCTCGTCGGGCGCAACACGGACGAGTGGCTGACGGAGCTGCGCGACTCCCTGGACAAGGTCCAGCGGGTCCGCTCGCAGGGCCCCGACGTCTCCGAAGCCGCCGACTCCATGAAGTCCGGGCCCGAATGACCGATCCGCCCCACGGCGGGGTGTGATCGCGTAAGGCTGGCGACGACCTACACCCAGGGAGAGGCACGCACCTATGACCACCACCGTCGAATACATCCGCTACCGGATCGCATTGGACGACCAGTCGGCCTTCGAGGACGCGTACGCCCGGGCCGCCGAGTCCCTGGCCGCTTCGCCCGAGTGCATCGACTACGAACTGGCCCGCTGCGACGAGGAGAAGGAGCGCTACATCCTCCGGATCCGCTGGACCTCGATCGAGGCCCACCTGGGCGGCTTCCGCAAGGGCGAGCACTTCCCGGCCTTCTTCAGCGCGATCCGTCCGTACGTGACGGCCATCGAGGAGATGCAGCACTACCTCGTGACGGGCGTCGTGGGCACGGGAAAGGCCGCTGGCTGACGATGAGCACCACACCCACCATCTACGAGTGGATGGGCGGCGCGGAGGCGATGAACCGCCTCACGGACGCCTTCTACACCCACGCCCTGCAGGACGAGATCCTGGCCCCGGTCTTCGCCGGCATGGACTCGGAACACCCGCAGCACGTCGCGGTCTGGCTGTCGGAGGTCTTCGGCGGCCCCTCGGACTACACCGCCCACCACGGCGGCCACCGGCACATGGCCACCAAGCACCTGGGCCGGGCGATCACCGAGGAGCAGCGCCGCCGCTGGGTGGACCTGCTGATGGACACGGCCGACGAGGTCGGCCTCCCGACGGACCCCGAATTCCGCGGGGTCTTCGCCTACTACATCGAGTGGGGCACCCGCATGGCCCTGATCTACTCGGGCCCCAACCCGCCCCCGGTCGACGCGGCCGAGATCCCGGTCTGGTCCTGGGGCCAGACCCCTCCGTGGATCCCGAAGGACGCGAAGGACGCGAAGGACTGAGCATGGCGGGGGCGGAATCACCTCCGCCCCCGCCCTTCAGCCCGCCCTTCAGTCCCGTCGGCGTTCGAGGCGCGGGGTCCGGGACCGAGCGGCAGGCGGCCCGGGCCCGGCCTCGGCCAGCAGCACCACGAGGTCCGGCCCGTCCTCCTGCTCCCGCCAGAAGTCCACGGCCTCCTCGAGGATCTCCGCCAGGGTCTCCCACTCCTCCGGCCGCGCCCCGGCATACGCACGCCACGACGTCACGGCCACCAGCCGCCCCGCGCCGTCCGGCAGCCAGGACAGGTCCCGCAGGGCATCGGCCAGTGCGTCCCAGTTCCCGCCGACCCACTCCGGCAGCCGCAGGGCCTCCCCGCACCGCCGCATCAGCCCGGCCTTGCCGCGTACGCCGTCCAGGTCCAGCCGGACGGTCGTCCAGCCCGCGGCTTGCGCTGCTTCCAGTGCAGGGGCGAGCGGCTGCGGGTCCAGAGTCATCGGAGAACCGCCTTGAAGGTGTCGTAGTGGTCGTCCGTGTAGAAGAACTCCCCACCCTCGCCCGTCACGATCCGCCGGGCCCCGCGGTCCCGCTCTCCCGGCGTCCGCACGGTGTACTCGTGGTAGTAGCCACGTTTCTGCCGGGGCAGGGCCTTCTCGAAGTTCCCGAAGACCGCGCCGTCCTGCCGGTACGGATAGGGCCCGCCCCGGTCGATGAGCGCGAGCACGTCACGGGCCTGCTGCGGCAGCGCGTCGGCCCGTACGGCGGCCATCCCCCCGGCCCACCCGGGGACGGGGACGGCACTGGCACTCACACCGGCGGCGGCAGGCGCGGGTATCTGCCCGCCGCAACCCGCCGCACCCACCAGCGCGGCACAGAGGAACAGGGCCCCCAGCAAACGCAGCAACGATCGGGGCACGTTCCGAAAGATCATGCACCGATCGTGCCAAATATCCGATTCGCTCGCGAATCGCCCAATGGCTTCAGAGAGCGGCCATCTTGGTGTAGGGACTCAGGATTCGCTTCTGGACCGAACCGAAGTCGACGAGAACAGCGATCCCCTCCTCGATTCCGACGACACGGCCGAGGCCGTGCTCATCGTGGGTAACCCGGTCGCCGACGTTGAACTGCCGGATGGGCTGTTCCACGGGGGCCTTGAACGGGCTGGACGGCAAATGGCGGCGAGGTACTGCTGACTTTGTCATTGGAACCAGTATGCGCCCCGCGGGCCTCCGCGCGGTCCGCCGTTCGGATCTCAATTCCAGCACCATCCGCACCGGCGGCGCCGCCGAAGGCCACCGGAGGCCCGTCGTGCCACGTCAGGCCGCATGCGCCCGCATCAGTCGTCGGGGTCGGCCCGGTCCAGCGCCGGCCGCAGTCCCGGGGCCGACTCGGTGAGCAGGTAGTCGGCGACCGCCGTGTCCGTCACGAGGCTGGTCACCAGCCCCGACCTGAGCACGGCCCCGATCGCGGAGGCCTTCCGCAGCCCGCCCGCGATCGCCACGACCTCGGGGATCCGGCGCAGCCGGTCCGCCTCCACGGTGATGCACCGCTCGCCGAGGTCCCGGCCGACCCGCCGGCCCTCGGCGTCGAAGAGATGGGCCGACATCTCGGCCGCCACGCCCAGCGAGGCGTAGTGGGCCCGCTCGTCGTCGGTCAGCATGTCGTGGACCGTGGAGATGCCCGGCTCCCAGGAACCGATGGAGACGGCCGCGACCGTCACCTTGTCGAAGTATTCGAAGGCGCGTGCGATTCCCGTCTGGCTGCGCAGCGCGGCCGCCGTCGCCGGATCCGGCAGCAGCATCGGCGCGTAGATCGGGTGCGCGTCGCCGCCGGAGACCTGGGCGGCCCGGCGCACGGCCTCGACCGATCCGCGCTCGGCGGTGCCCGCGTCGTAGACGCCGGTCAGCTGCACCACGGTGCACTGCGGCAGCCGGTGCAGGGAGGCGGCCATGTGAATGGTCGACCGCCCCCACGCCAGGCCCAGTACGTCGCCCTCGCTGACCAGTTCGCCCAGCAGGTCGGCGGCGACCGCGCCCAGGTTCTCCGGGTCGGGCGCGTCCTCGGTGGCGTCGGCGGGCGACTCCACGACGACGGCGTGCCGCAGCCCGTACCGGGCCCGGAGCGCGTCCGACCGCTCGGCATCGAGCTCGGCCGGTACCCGGATCTCGATGCGTACGAGGTCACGTTCGAGGGCGGTCTCCAGGACCCGGGCCACCTTGAAGCGGCTCACGCCGAACTCCTCGGCGATCTGGATCTTGGACTTGCCCTCCAGGTAGAAGCGGCGCGCCATGGCCGCCGCCTGCACCAGCTCCGCGGGTCCCATCCGCAGGGCTGACCGTCCCGCCGACATTGCAGACACCGCGCTCTCCTCACTGCTGTTCACACTCTCGACTCGCCGTTCATCCTGTCAGATCCGGCGGCCGTTGATCAGCCTGGACAGCTCCCGTTCACCGAGCTGTTCATCAACCCTTGGTTCAGTGGTCGCAAGCCCACGGCGCGGCTGCGATCGCCGCACCCGCCTGCTCACGCAGCGTACGCACGGCGGTGGCCGGATCGACCGCCCCGTAGACCGCACTGCCCGCCACGAAGACGTCCGCGCCGGCCTCGGCACAGCGTTCGATGGTCGAGGCCGAGACGCCGCCGTCGACCTGGAGCCACAGCTCCAGACCGTGCTTGGAGATCAGCTCCCGGGTGCGGCGGATCTTGGGCAGCATGATGTCGAGAAAGGGCTGGCCGCCGAAGCCCGGCTCGACCGTCATGATCAGCAGCATGTCGAGCTCGGGGAGGATGTCCTCGTACTGCTCGATGGGCGTCGCGGGCTTCAGCGCCATCGAGGCCCGCGCCCCCTTGGCCCGGATCTCCCGCGCGAGCCGCACGGGCGCGGCGGCGGCCTCGGCGTGGAAGGTGACCGAACCCGCACCGGCCTCCACGTACTGGGGGGCCCAGCGGTCCGGGTCCTCGATCATCAGGTGGAGGTCGAGCGGGATGTCCGTGGCCCTGCTCAGGGATTCCACGATCGGCATACCGAGGGTGAGGTTCGGGACGAAGTGGTTGTCCATGACGTCGACATGCAGCCAGTCGGCTCCCTCGACGGCCTTCGCCTCCTCGGCGAGTCGGGCGAAGTCGGCGGACAGGATACTGGGATAAATCTGAGCGGCCATGCCCCAAGCCTGCCATGCCCCCACCGGGTTCCGGCCACGACCCCGCAAGTCGGGGCGGGCGCAGCCGCGCTCAACCGATCGCGGAGAACGCTTCACCCTCCCTCAAGGCCCGACGGGGGGAAGCAGGGCGATGTCACCTTGAGAGTGGCGAGGCCCTCACCCTTGGTCCGGTCCAGGACCCCTGTGATGCCTTCCATCCAGAAGTCATCGGGCTCCGTGCGCATGCTGACCCAGGGGAAGGGCCCGGACATGTCCGCCTCGTCCGAGGAGTGGTACTCGTAGCCCTGCTTCAGCCAGGCGTCCCTCGCCTGCAGCACGAGGTTCCCGGCCTCGGTCCCGGGGACCCCGGTGAGCTTGTAGAAGAGGGTCACCTGCAGCCGGTCGTCACTCCTGCTGTCGTCCTTGGCGATGCAGGGGCCGACGGTCGCGGGGCCCGTACGCTCCGGTGCCGGCCGGGGGGACATGGCGTCCACCGCCTGCCGGACGATCCCTTCCGCCCGGTCGACGGCCTGCTGCTCGCTCATCGCGACCGGCTTCGCCGCCCCTCCCCCGCAGGCGGTCGCCGTGACCGTCAGCACGAGCAGCGCGGCGACCGGCAATGCCTTCCGTGGTGTCACGCGGGGGCCGGCCTTCGTGCGTCCGCGGACGCCGGACCGGTGGCGGGCACCGTCACCGCGACGCGCACCGCCCCCGTGGTCGAGGCCGCGACCTGCGCGACCGTGCGCTCTCCGGGGTGGCCGGCGACGACGGCCGGGGTGCCCTCAGGCGTCGGTACACGGCGCACGGTCCATCCCGCGCTCTGGAAGAACGTCTGCGCGCGCGCCACGGCGGCCGCCCTCTCGCCCTCCGGCAGCGGCTCGGTCGACCAGACGTGGTGGACCGAGGCACCCGACTCGTCCCGGACCGTGCTGAGGCCCTCTCCGGGCTGCGTGGGCGCCGATGCGACCTGCAGCGCGTCGTAGATCCGGCTGGAGTGGGCGAGGGCCCGGCGCGTGGCGGGATCGTCGGCCGAGGGGGCCTCGAACGCGGCGGGACCGGCCGGGGCCGCCCCCGAGGCCTTGCTCTTGCCCGGCGGGAGGAAGCAGGGCGAAGACACCTTGAGGGAAGCGACACCCTCCCCCTTGGCACGGTCCATGACGCCGGTCACGGCGTCCATCCAGAAGTCGTCGGGACCGGTGCGCATGTAGACCGTCGGAAAGGGGCTGGACCAGTCGACCTCGCCCGACGTGTTGTGCTTGTAGCCCTGCTTCAGCCAGGCGTCCCGCGCCTGCCGCACGAGGTTCTGGGCTTCGGCCCCCGGAACACCCGTCAGTTTGTAGATGACCGTGACCTGCACACGATCGTCGGGGCCGTGGTCGTCCCTGGCGATGCAGGGGCCGACGGGCGCGTGGCCCATGCGCTCCAGCGTCGGCTGGGGGGACATGCCGTCCACCGCCTGGTGGATGATCTCCTCTGCCCGGTCGATCGCCTGCTGCTCGTTCATCGTGCCCTGCTTCGGTGCCGTTCCGCCGGTTTTCTGTCCGTCTCCCTGCGCCCCGCACGCGGTCGCCATGAGCATCATGGCCAGCAGTGCGGCAACCGGGACTGCTTTGCGTGGATTCACGGTCGTCCTCCCGTAACGATCTTCCCCAGGCTACCGAGGGGCTTCTCGTCCCAGTACTGGGAGTGCGCGGGCATCATTTCCCAGTCCTCGAGCGGCAACTTCCCGTCGGGGACCTCAAAGACCTGGCCCCCGAAGTCGTCGCTGGTCGGGTCGTTTCCGTGGACGATCGAATGATCGTCGAAGAACTCCATGTAGGCCTTCGGGTTGAGGGGCGCCAAGGGCCCGGCCGGCGGCGGGGCCATGTTGATGAGGTCCCAGTACGCCGTGGCCGCGAAGACCCGGTCCGGCGGGATGTTCAGCTCCTTCGCGTGGTCCACTCCCACGCCCGGACTGCCCACCATGATCGCGTTGTCGACCGGCAGGTCCACGTGCATGCTCATCGCCTCGCCCACCACCAGGGACCCGTAGCTGTGCCCCAGGAGCGTCTGGTTCACGCCGCTCTCGCGGTGGTTGGCTTCCTCGATCCCCTGGATGAAATTGCCGAGCGGCTCCCTGGCGTTGTCCGCCCACTTGGTCTCCGTAGCATCGGTCGTGATGCCCTGCGGGGCGTCGTAACCGAGCCATACGATCGAGGCCGTCGAGTGCGCGGCATCCTGGCGCTCCGCCTCGGCCTGGAGCAGTACGGCCCTGTTGATGTCGCCGTCGATGGACTTCAACTCGGCGAACGTCCCGGGCACGTACGTCACCACGTTGTCGGCGGTGTCCGGGTTGCCGATCGAGACGATGGCGCGCCCCATGTCCTTGCCGTCGAAGCCGAGGAGATAGGGGCGGTTGCTCTCGCCCGTGTAGCTGTCGAATCGTTTCTGTATGTCGTCCATGCCCTTGGAGCCGTTCTCGATCTCCTTCCTCTTCTCCTCCCACTCCTTCCACTCCTCCGTCGGGACCATCGCGCCCTTCACCTCGCGGCCCGTGATGGGGCTGATGTAGGGCCTGTAGTGCTCCGGCTCCTTCTTGAGCCAGGCGTCGTACTCCACCTGCTTGGCGGCGCGCTGCTCCGCGAGGACGAGGCGGTTCGCGTCGTCGCGGACGGCGGAGGGGAGGCCGTCGAGGCCCCCGACGCTCGCGGGGTGCATGGAGACGTAGTCCTCGCGCTGTTCCTCGGTGAGGCCGTTCCACCAGTTGGCGTTGTCCTGGGGCCAGTTGTTCTGCGGCGGCGGCTTGATCGTGCCGAGGTACCCTTCGGCCGCCCCGCGGACGCCTCCCGCGTCGGAGGTGGCATCGGTCCAGTCGCCGGCGGACACGGTCAGGTCGTCGTCGGCTTTGAGGGCCCGTATCTTCGGCTCCCACTTGGCGTCCGCGTCCGTGGCTTCCTTCAGCGCGTCGGCGATGCGGTTCGCGTACCCCATCGCCTTGCCGTAGTTGGGGTTGGGGTGGATGTTCGCCGCCTGGCGTTCCACGGCGTCGGAGGTCTCGCTCCCTCCCGCGCTCCCGGTCACCGTGCCGCCCTCCGATGCCTTCTCGGCGCCCGGCTTCTGCCCGGCGGGGAACGCGACCGAGCCGTCGTCGTTCACCTTGCAGCCGTCCGCCTGGGCGTCCGCGATCGCCGCTTCCAGCTTTCGCTTGGCGGCCGCCATGTCGTGGGCGAACCCGTTGAGCGCAGTACTGATCACACCGCATTCGGTCTGCGTGTAGTGGAAGTTCTTCGCCAGGGCCTGGAGCTGTTGCTGTGCGGCATCCGCCGCCTTGCCGCTCAACGACTTGCGCATGCCTGTGGCGACCGCGTTCTCGATGTGCTCCTTGGCCGCCTGGGCCGAGTTGCCCATGGTGCGGTAGCCGTCGGCGGCTTCCTCGAACTCGGACGGCTTGAAGGCCTTGAGAGTGGCGTAGTCCATCGCGCCGTCACCGACCCTTGGCCTGGCCGCCGACGGCGTCCGTGTCCGCGTACGTGGCGTTCAGCCTGTCCATCTCCGCCCTGACGCCCTCGTCGGTCGTCAACACGTCGCGGCCCACCTGGTTCAGGATTCCCTGGAGCGCGCCGCACCGCTCACCGACGCTCTCGGCGTACTTCTTCCAGGTGTCGTACACGTCCTTCTGCGCGGCCGCGCTCAGGCACCCGGCGGTCGAGCCGATTCCGTTCTGCCCGTCCTCGAGCTTGGTCAGCGCCGTGCCGAGGGTCCGGCGCAGGGATCCCACGCCCTCACCGGCCGTGGTCCACGCCTTCTTGCTGGACTGGAGGCCGCCCGTCACGGCGCTCGGGGCGCCGGAGCCGGGATCGGCGGGCACCTGGTTGAGCCTCATGGCCACGTGTTGCCCGTCGCCCGCCCCGGCTTTGGTCTGTTCCCACTCGTCCCACGCCATGCGCGCGCAGCCCCCGACCGTTCTTGTTGATCACCAGCCGGGAACGCTACATCGCACAGCAGCGCAGCTCATGAGTACGCGTACCTAGACCGGCAGGGGATCGGGGCCCTACGCCGTGCGCCTCAGCAGTGCCAGGTACATCGCGTCCGTTCCGTGCAAGTGGGGCCACAGCTGGACGTCCGGGCCGTCACCCAGGGCCGGGACGCCGGACATGAAGGGCCTCGCGTCGATCAGTTCCGCGGACACCGGGGAGTGGCCCGCGCCGCGGCCCTTCAGGACGTCGTCCACGACGACCCGGGTCTCCGCCAGGTGCGGCGAGCACGTCGCGTAGCCCACGATGCCTCCCACCCGCACCGCCGACAGCGCCTCGCGCAGCAGCCCGCGCTGGAGCGGGGCGAAGCCCTCCAAGTCCTCCGGGCGACGGCGCCAGCGGGATTCCGGGCGGCGGCGCAGCGCGCCCAGGCCCGAGCACGGGACGTCCATCAGCACGCGGTCGAAGGAGCCCGGCAGCCATGCCGGGCGGGTGCCGTCGGCCGCGATGACCTGGTAGGGACCCGGGTTGCCCGCCAGGGAGCGCTCCACGAGCCGTGCCCGGTGCGGCTGCTTCTCAGAAGCCAGCAGGAACGCCCCGCGCTGTGCCGCGAGCGCGGCGAGCAGCGCCGCCTTGCCGCCCGGGCCCGCGCAGCCGTCGAGCCACCGCTCGTCGCGGCCCTCGACCGGCGCGGCGGCCAGGGCCATGGCCACCAGCTGGCTTCCCTCGTCCTGCACGCCGGCGCGGCCCTCGCGGACGGCCTGCAGCGCGCCCGGTTCGCCGCCCTCGGCCATCCGGACGGCGTACGGAGACCAGCGGCCCGGCAGCGCCGAGTCCTCGCCGACCGCCTCCAGCAGTTCCTCCGTCGTGGCGCGTCCCGGGCGGGCCACCAGCGTCACCTCGGGCCGCTCGTTGTCGGCCTCCAGCAGGTCCTCGATCCCCGCACGACCGCCGCCCAGCGAGTCCCACAGGGCGCTGACGACCCACCTGGGGTGCGAGTGGTACACCGCGAGGTGTTCCTCGGCGTCGTCCTCGTAGGGCGGGGCGACCCGTTCGAGCCAGCCGTCCAGGTCGTGGGCGGCGATCTTCCGCAGGACGGCGTTCACGAACTTGGCGCGTCCGTCCCCGAGCACCACCCGGGCCAGTTCCACGCTCGCCGACACGGCCGCGTGCGAGGGGATGCGGGTGCCCAGCAGCTGGTGCGCGCCGAGCGAGAGCACGTCCAGCACCGGCGGGTCCACCTCCCGCAGCGGGCGGTCGATGCACGCCTTGATGACGGCGTCGTAGGTGCCCTGGCGGCGCAGCGTCCCGTAGACCAGCTCGGTGGCCAGTGCCGCGTCGCGGGCCTGGAAGTTCTCGTCCTGGCGGGCCTTCTTGAGCAGCGGGGGCAGGACGAGGTTGGCGTAGGCGTCGCGCTCGTCCACCGCCCGCAGCACCTCGAAGGCCAGCATCCGGACGGGGTCCTTCTGGGGCCGGCGGTAGGGCTTGGCCTGCTTGCCACCGGCGCCTGCGGGGGCGGGCCTGCGACGGGGCTGACGGGGCTGTTCGCTCACGTGAAAGGTGCTCCGGGTTTACGAGTGCTACGAGTGCTTCGGGTCCTGCGGGGTGCTTCGGGTGCTTCAGGTCCTGCGAGTGCCGTGCGGGGACGTCCGCGCGCGGACGTCCGCACCGATCAGCCTACGTCGGCTCCGCCGAGGCGCTCGCCGGGAGCGATCCGCACCCCGCGCGCCCAGTCGGCGGCCCGCATCGGCTTCTTGCCCTGCGGCTGCACCCACAGCAGCTCCACGGCGTGCGAGCCGGTGCCGACGTGGACGTTGTTCTTGGCGGGGGCCAGTGCGCCCGGCTCCAGGTCCGTACGGTCGGGCACCAGGCCCAGCGAGATCAGCTTGAGCCGCTCCCCGCGGAAGACGGTCCACGCGCCCGGCGCCGGCGTGCAGCCGCGCACCACGCGGTCGGCGCGCATCGCGGGGGCGGTCCAGTCGATCCGGGCGTCCTCCACGGTGATCTTGGGCGCGTGGGAGACGCCGTCGTGGGGCTGCTCGACGGCGCGCAGGGTGCCGTCCTCGATGCCGTCCATGGTGGCGGCGAGCAGTCCGGACCCGGCGAAGGCGAGCCGGGTCAGCAGGTCGCCGCTGGTGTCGGTCGGCCGGATCTCCTCGGTCAGGATGCCGTAGACCGGCCCGGTGTCCAGGCCCTCCTCGATCCGGAAGGTGGAGGCGCCGGTGACCTGGTCGCCCGCGATGATCGACTGCTGGACGGGGGCGGCTCCGCGCCAGGCGGGCAGCAGCGAGAAGTGCAGGTTGACCCAGCCGTGCCGGGGGATGTCGAGAGCGCTCCGGGGGATCAGGGCCCCGTAGGCGACGACGGGGCAGCAGTCCGGGTCGATCTCACGCAGCCGGGCCTGGAAGTCGGGGTCGCGGGGCCGGGCGGGCTTGAGCACCTCGATGCCCGCCTCCTCGGCGCGCTCGGCGACCGGGCTGGCGACGAGCCGGCGGCCGCGGCCCGCAGGTGCGTCGGGCCGGGTGATGACGGCGGCGACCTCGTGCCGCCCGGAGGCGATCAGGGCGTCCAGGGCGGGTACGGCGACCTCGGGGGTGCCTGCGAAGACGAGCTTCACTGGGGGACTACCTCGCTATCTCGGCTGTCAGCAGCGCACCAGTCTATGGGGCGTCCGTCGAGCCGCCCACCTGTGGTGTTGAGGGGGGCGTACGCACACGCGCGCGCCTCTCGCATATGCCGACACGCCCCCACAGCGTGACCTGGGCGACGGCTGGCGCGTTGGGGTCAAGAGAGATTGACCGAAACGGGCCGCGTGTGAACGGTGTCTGCGGCCCGATCCGCCCTTCAGCAACGGTTCGAGAGGCTTCTTCATGGCCGACCACGCCACCCACGACGCTCAAGCCCGGGCCAGCCTGCACCTCCTGGTACGGGACATCGAGCGGGTTCGCCGGCAGGTGGATGCCCTGCGTACGCTCACCGCCCAGCTCGGCAACGTGTACCGCCCGCGCCGATCGGGTCCCTCCACGGGCTTCGTCGTCTACGGCCGGGCACCCGCGCCGACCGTCCGCCTCGCGCAGGAGCTGCGGGACAGCGTCGAGACGCTGGTCACCGCCGCCGTGGACTTCGACCGCTCGCTCGGCTTCTCGTGGGACGCGGTCGGTTCGGCGCTCGGTGTCACCAAGCAGGCCGTGCACCGCCGCTACGGGGCCCGGCGGGCGCAGTCCGCGGAATCCGCGGAGCCGCTGGCCGAGGGGACGACCACCCGGACCCTGGGGCCGCTGCCGACCGTCCCGGCCGCCCGCTCGGTGCCGCCGCAGCCGGTGCGCGAGGAGGCCCAGGCCGCTGCCGGGGGTGCACCCGTACGCGGTCTGGCCGAGGCTCCCCGCTCCCCCGCCTTCCCCGGTCCGCGCAACGGTTGAGGGGCGTCCCGCCGCCGGGACGCCGACACCCGGCGGCCGGTCCCCGGCCCGCCCCTGATTCCGCCCCCGGTGGGGCGACCGTACGGGTCGCCCCACCGGGGGTTTCGCCGTTCGGTGACCGCGCCGCCCGCGCCGCGTGGGCGTCAGCCGATGTCCAGTGGGTCGATCCGCACCCGGACCGCCTCCGCCGCCGCGACCCCGCGCGCCATCCGGGCGGCCTGCGCCGACTTCAGGGCGGCGGCGAGCGCCGCGCCGCTGCCGGGCGGGACCCGGACCAGCGCCCGCTCCCCGGGGGACCGCTCCCCGCGCCGCCCCGGGAGCGGTACCGGCCCGAGGATCTCCGCGTCGGGCGGCAGCCCGGCTCCGGCCAGGAAGGTCTCCACCGCCTCGCCCCTCCCGGCCACCTCCGCCATCCGGGACACCGGCGGGAAGCCGAGCTGGGCCCGCTCGGCGAGCTCCCGGACGGCATGGCCCACCGGGTCCCACCGCACGAGCGCCTGGACCGGCCGCAGCGTCGGCTCGGCGACCACCACCACCTGTCCGTCGCCCCGGACCAGGGAGGCGGCCGCCATCCAGCGCCGCAGGGCGTCCTCGCCCGCCCGCAGGTCGGGCCGGGTCAGCATGGCCCAGCCGTCGAGCAGCAGCGCGGCCGCGTACCCGGCGCCCGCGGCCACCGGCTCGGCGCCCGGGGTGCACACGACCAGCGCGGGCCGGTCCGGGACCTCGTCCAGGACGTGGTCGCGCCCGGAGGTCCGCACGGGCACGGCCGGGAAGGCCCGCCCCAGCTCCTCGGCGGTGCGCCGCGCGCCGACCACCTGGGCCCGCAGCCGGAACGACCCGCACTCCTCGCAGTGCCAGGACGGTTCGTCCCGCCCGCACCACCCGCACCGCAGGTCCCGTTCGTCGGGGGCCTCCAGCGGTCCCGCGCAGACCGTGCAGCGGGCGGGCGTACGGCACCGCTCGCACGCCAGGCGGGGCACGTAGCCCCGCCGCGGCACCTGTACCAGTACGGGCCCGGTCCTCAGCCCTTCCCGTACGGTCTCCCACGCCAGGCTCGGCAGGCGCGCGGCCCGGGCCGCCTCGTCGCGGGCCAGCAGTTCGTCCCCGACGGTCCTGATCCGCGGTGCGCAGGCCCGTACCGTCTCGCGGTCGGCGACCAGGGGCCGGGCCCAGCCGGACTCGACCAGCTGGGCGGCCTCCACGGTGCAGCTCGTGCTCCCCACGAGGAAGCCGCAGCCGTCGCTGACGGCGCGCAGCTCCAGGACTTCCCGCACGTGCGGGAAGGGGGCGCGGTCGTCGCTGTGGCTGGAGTCCCCGTCGTCCCAGATCGCGACCAGCCCGAGGTCCCGTACGGGGGCGAACATCGCGGCCCGGGTGCCGATGACGGCGCGCACCGAGCCCCGGTGCACGGCGAGCCACTGGCGGTAGCGCTTCTCGGGTCCCGACTCGGCGGTGAGCAGTGCGTGCCGTCCCTCGCCGAGCAGTGCGGTCAGGGCGGCGTCGACGCGGGCCGCGGTGCGCCCGTCGGGGACCACGGCGAGGGCGCCCCGGCCGGAGGCCAGGGTGGCGGCCATGGCCCGGGCGAGTTCGTCGGCCCAGCCGGGGCCGGGCAGGGCGGTCCACACGGCGCGCGGGGTACCGCCGGTGGCCAGCGCGCGCAGGAAGGCGGGCCCGGCGCCGTACCGCTGCCAGCCGCCGGGCTCGGGGGCGGCCGGCGGGGGCAGCGGCTCCGGGGAGGGCTTGGCCTCGGCGCGGGCGCTCCGCGCCGGCAGGGCGAGCTGGAGCACGTCGGCGAGGCTGCCGGCGTACCGGTCGGCGACGGCCCGGGCGAGGGCGAGCGTGCGCGGGCTGAGGACCACCTCGGGCGAGACCACCTGGGCGAGGGCGGCCAGCGCCCCGTTGTAGTCGGACTCGGCCAGGCGCTCCACGATGAAGCCGTCGATGAGGCCGCCGCCCTCGCGGCGGCCGCCGTGCACCTGGTGGGATCCGGCCCCGAAGCGGACGCGGACGCGGACGCCGGGCTGCGCGGCCTCGGAGAGCTCGGCGGGCACGGCGTAGTCGAAGGTCCGGTCGAGGTGGAGCACGCCCTTGTTCACGAGGACCCGGGCGACGGGCAGCTCCTCGGCGAGGGCGGCCCCCCGCCAGGTGCGCGGCTTCGCCTTGGGCGCCTTGGCCTTCGCCTCGGCGACCATGTCCCGGATCAGTGCGAGCTGCTCCGGCGGGGACTCGTTCGCGCTGCTCACATCAGCATTCTTACCAAATGCCGCTGACAGCGGCGGGCGCGGTGCGTACGCCTTCCCGAGATCGGGCCGGGCGGCGGCGGGTACTGCTGACCCTTCGACACGGGGTTCGCACCCGCTCCGGATGAAGCCGTCGCCCCTCGCACCGGGAGGGCGGCGCCAGCCTATCCGCACGGGAAGGGCCGCACCAACGCAATACGGCCCCGGACCATGAGGTCCGGGGCCGTATCGCTGCGGGTGCTTAGAGACCGGCGGCCGCGCGCAGCGCGTCCACGCGGTCGGTGCGCTCCCAGGTGAAGTCCGGCAGCTCACGGCCGAAGTGGCCGTAGGCGGCGGTCTGGGCGTAGATCGGGCGCAGCAGGTCGA
>NZ_JBSGXU010000051.1:0-45462 GCF_053610205.1 Streptomyces sp. NPDC054932
GACCTGTCGCCCGGTCAGCGGCCGGCCGGTCGGCCGGTCGCGCGTTCAGCCGGCGCGTCGTCCGGTCAGTCCACCGGGCGTACGGCACGCGGCCCCACGCACTCCACTCCGTACGCCCGGACCCGCTCCCGCAGTCCACGGTCGGCCGTGACCACGACACAGCCGCGCTCCGCATGGGCGGCGGCCAGCTCCACGATCCGGTCGTCACCGCTCCCCGGCGCCGGGTCCACCCGCACCCCGGGGACGGACTCGACGCCCCGGGCGGCGCCTTCGACGACGAGGATGATCTCCTCGTCCCCGCCCCGGGCGGCCAGCAGGTCGCGCAGCCGCACGGCCGCGCCCCGCCGGTCCCGCCACCAGCCGTCCGGCACGGAGCCCACGACGTTCGCGGCGTCCACGATCAGTACGCCCGTCACGGCGGCCTGCCCCTCAGAAGTCGCCGTAGTTGACCTGCCAGGTGGGCAGGCCCATCCGGCGCCAGATCGCGACCACCCGGTCCCGGTCGTCGAGCGAGACCCGGACCGCGTAGCGGTGGCGCACGTGCTCGTCGAACAGCTGCGCCTTCACCACGTCGTCGCGGCGCGTGTCGCCCGCCGCGCGCATCCACAGCTCGTCGTACGGCACCTCGTGGCGCCGCAGCCAGGCCTCCGTCTGCGGGCGGTGCTCCTCGCCGCGCCCCGACAGCAGCACGATCACGTCTCCGTCGGCGCGCCGGAAGGCGTCGAGCGCGTGCCGCACCGGCTCGTTGAGCAGGTCGAGCTCGCAGCGCGAGAAGTCGTACGGTCCCCGGTCACCGGTCAGCGCGAGCGTGCCGTCGATGTCGCACATCACCGCCGCCGGCAGCGCCGGGTCGGGGACGTACTCCGTCACGGGCGGGGCGGCCACCCCGCTCGCCCCGCCGTTCATCCACGCGTCCGTCAGCCGCCAGCCGCCCTTGCGCGCCTTCTCGTGCTTCTCCGCCAGGATGCGGATGATCTCCTCACCGACCTGGCGCTCGCGGGCGGCGTCCCGGCGCAGGCACTCCTCCAGCGGGACGTCGGTGAAGTCGTGCACGACGAACGTCGCGAGACCGCCGACCGCGGCCTTGAGCCGCTTGGGGATGTGCTTGGTCAGGTGGGTGTTGTCGACGACCACGTCGAAACCGCCGTCGACCGCCGCACGGACCGCCGCGTCCTGGACGGTCAGCACCGTCTGCTCGTGCGCGTAGCTCCGGCCTCGCTCGGGATCCGGCAGGTCCAGCATGAGTCGCAGGTCGTCGAGGTTGACGCGGCGCATGCGGCCCCCGGCCTCGGCCTGCAGGGCCCGGGCGGCCGTCGTCTTGCCGGAGGCCGGCAGGCCCGTCATCACGTGGACGACGGGCAGCGGAGCCTCCTCGGCAGCGGCCACGGGTGTCTCGTCGGACACGGGTCAGTTCTCCTCGTCGTTCGTGAAGGGGTCGGACGTCTCCGGCCGCACGTTCCGCCATACGGCGAGTTCCGTGGGCCGGCCGTCCAGGCGCAGGAACATCGCGGCCCGGACCTCACGGTCGGGCAGTTCCTTCGTGGCGCGGGCGAAGGCCCCGCGGTCCGCCGCCAGGTGGACGAGTCCCGCGTACGCCTCGTCGATGGCCCGCTCGCGCCGCGCGGCCTCGTCCTCGATCCGGTCGATCACCTCGCGCACCCAGGTGTCGAACTCGTCGGGCACCTGGTCCAGCAGCGCGTCCAGCGGCTTGCCGCCCGAGGCCTCGATCTCCGCGACCGTGGTACCGAGACCCTGGGCGAGCTGCTTGACGGGCAGGCCCGCGAAGCGCTGGATGCCGTGGGCGCGCCAGATGTCCCGCTCGGTGATTTTGGTGAGGACCCGGTGGAGCCGTACGTACTCGGACAGCTTGGCCTTCGCGCGCACGCCGGAGGCGAACCGCAGGACGAAGCCCTCCGCCTGGGTACCGGTCGCGGAGGCGCCACCGGGCAGGGTGTTCGACTCGGTCAGCGCGATCAGCTCGTCGATGGGCATGGCGGGCCATACCGTGACGACGGAGCCGATTCCCTCCCAGTGCGACGCGGCCTCGGCGAGCGGGACCTCCGTACCGCCCCGGCCGAAGGCCGCGAGGAGGACGAGGTCCCGGCGCTCGCCGTAGTCGACGACGATCCGGTTCTGCGGGTACAGGATCTCCGCGAGGTAGGTGGTGCCGGGGCGCAGGCCCGCGGTGTCCCGGCCGTCGAGCCGGCGCTGCGCCCAGGTCGCCTGGGCGCTGATGAAGGACCCCTTGGAGGCGACCCGCCAGCGGCCCGCGTAGTGGAAGACGACGGCGAGGCTGCCGTCGACCTTGTCGTACACCTCGAACGGCTCGTCCGGGAGGGCCGGGGCGTACGGCTGACCCGACTCGTGCTCGCCGACGTTGAAGAACTTCGGCAGCGGCAGGGCGACGATCGCGCCGGTGGTGTCGTCGGCGACGAGACCGCGGCAGCGTGTGGTGACCTCGTTCCAGACGCGCTCGTACTGGGCCGTCCGTGTGTAGGTGTAGATGGACAGCGGCAGTTCGGGGTGCGACTTGCGGGTCACGTACCCTGCGTCGATCGATTCCGCCAGCGCCTGCGCGGGCAGCAGGTCATGCAGAGTCAGGGTCTCCTGGCTCATGGGGTCCTCCCGGTTTGAGATGGCTCATTCTCGCTCGCGGGAGGGTGTGCCCGGTAGTCAATTATGCCTGGTCGGGGCGCCACCCAGGCGGTTGATGTCGGCGGGCCGCAGGATGTGGCCGGGGACCTCCGTGCCGGGCGTGGCGACCGCGATCATGGCGCGGCCGAAGGCCTCGGAGGTGATGACGAGGTCCGGGGCGACCTTCCGCACGAGCGGCACGAGGGGGCCGGTGACCGCGTAGAGGAACCGGTAGAGCCGGGTCTTGGACGGCACTCCGCGCACCGGCTGGACGATGCCGGGGCGGAACATGTAGGCGCGGAAGGGAAGTTCCAGCAGGTCGTTCTCGGTCTTCCCCTTGACCCGGGCCCACATGGAACGGCCCCGCTCGGTGCTGTCCGTGCCCACTCCGGACACGTAGACGAAGGTCATGCCGGGATTGGCGGCGGCCAGCGGCCGGGCCACGGCGAGCGTCAGGTCGTAGGTGACGCGCCGGTACGCCTCCTCCTTCATGCCGACGGAAGAGACCCCGAGGCAGAAGAAGCAGGCGTCGTACGCGCCCGGATCGACCCCGGCGGCGGACAGGTCGGACGGATCGCCCTGGACGCGCTCGCGCAGCTTGGGGTGGCTGACACCGAGCGGGGTGCGTCCGATCGCGAGGACGCTCTCGACCGAGTCGTCGCGCAGGCATTCGCGCAGCACGCCCCGGCCGAGCATTCCCGTCGCGCCGAAGAGGATGACGTTCACGGGGGCAGCCTAGGCGGTGTCCGGTCGATCGGATCGGATCAGGGAACGGTGTCCGATGCCATGAGGTGTCGTCGAGGCAACCGGCCCCGTTCCGCAACCAAATGTCACCATTTCGGGTATTTTGGGCCGACGTGGGCCGACCTCCGGGAGTGAGTGAACATGGCGACGGTGCTGGTGACGGGCGCGACAGGGAACGTCGGTGCGAAGGTCGCCACGGAGCTGCGTGAGCGTGGCATTGCGGTCCGCGCCTTCGTCCGCGACCCGGATCGTGCGGCCGCCGTTCTCGGCGGCGGGACCGAGACGGCGCACGGCGACTTCGCGGAGCCTGCGTCCGTCCGGCGGGCACTCGACGGCGTCGAGCGGATGTTCCTTCTCTGCGCGAACGACCCCAGGCAGGTGGAGTACGGGACGAACGCGATCGACGCGGCAGCGGCCGCGGGTGTCCGGCAGGTGGTCATGCTGTCCACGATCGGCGCAGCGGCCGGTTCCTCGACGGTCTTCTTCGACCAGCACGGCCGCATCGAGGAGCACCTGCGGGGCTCCGGCATCCCGTCGGTGGTGCTGCGCTCGAGCCACATGATGTCGAACATCCTCGGTTCCGCCGCGACCATCCGGCAGGCAGGCCGCTTCTTCCTCCCCGCCGGTGACGCGCGAATCGCGATGGTCGATCCGCATGACGTGGCCACCGCCGCAGCCGCGGCGCTGGCCACGTCCGGGCATGACGGCCGGACTCACGTCCTCACCGGCCCGGAGGCGATCACCTACGCCGAGGTCGCGCGGCTGCTGTCGACCGTCCTGGGCCGCCCGATCGAGTACGTGGACGTGCCGGACGACGCGGCGGTCGCGGGGATGGCCGGGGCCGGCCTGCCGCAGTGGCTCGCGGAGCAGGTGGTGGCCGTCTTCGAGGCGCTGCGCGGCGGTGAGAACGCGTCCACCACCGGCTCGGTACGGGAACTGACGGGCCGTGAGCCGCGCGGCTTCGAGGAGTTCGCCCGCCGGGCGGCCCCGTTGCTGGTCGGCGAATAGCACCTCCTCGGCGCCGACAGGACTCCGCCAGGACGCGGTCGAGGAGAGACAGGTAGCTGACGCGGCGGTGTGGCGGTAGGTGGTGGAAGCACCCCGAGTCGACGACCAGGTCGTACGGGCCGCTCAACTCGGTGGCGGGGAGGGCGAAAGCGTCACCGCACAGGACCCGGATGTCGGCTTCAGCCTCGTGAGCCCGGTCCTCGCCCCAGGCGACGGCAACGGAAGACCGGGTCCCCGGTGAGGATGCGGGGGTGTCGCCGCCACCACCACGTCTCCGGGGAAAGGCCCCGTGCACTGGGCCATGGCCATGACGGATCCGCATCATCGACCACCCCGGCCGGGGAGCCACAAATCAGTGGAGCCGCCCCGCTGTGCGCCGTTACCGTGCTGCCGGACAAGTCGTCTAGGCAAGGACGTTCCGTTGTACACCCTGTGAGACCCCCCGAGTGCTGATTCGTCGCGCGTCGCGCATGTGCGCCGCGCTCCTTTCTGCTGCGGTCTTCTCACTGGAACCGGTGTACTTCTGTGCTCAATACCTGGGTGGTCGCTCCCACCTGCCTGCCGCTCGTTCTCCGCCGATGCCACTCGTGCGCGTCCGAGCGCTTCCGGGCGAACGGCAAATTTCGCGTCAACGCCAACCACAAGCTCCTCGACGCCTGGCTCCTCGTGCTCTGCACCACTTGCGGGGACACGGCGAAACTCACGGTCCTGGAGCGGGTGCACGTGCGCTCCGTACGACCCGAGCTGCTGGACCGACTGCATGACAACGACCCGGGCCTGGCAGCTGTACTGCTCCAGGATCCGGTCGTGAGGCGCCGCAATCACATCGCCCTCGACTGGGACGGCGCCTGGTGTCTCGACACCGGCGGATCGGATCACCTGGACCGCGAGGTGATCGACGTCTCGGTCCGCTTCGCAGCGCGGATCCCGGTCCGGCCGGTGCGATTGATCTCTGAGGGGTGCGGTCTTTCACGGGCCGAGGTCGAGAGACTGATCACGGACGGGAAGCTCGTCTCGGCGGTCCGGCTGAGCGGCAGGCTCTCCGGGGACTTCACCTTCACGCTCAAGCGCTGACCCGTCCCGGGACAGCACACCCAGGTCCTGTCCGGCGGAATCCGCCGGACAGGACCTAGTGGGAGACGCAGAGCTCGTTGCCCTCGGGGTCGGCGAGCGTCGTCCATACGCTGGGGCCCTGGCGGCCCTCGTGGAGGTGTTTGGCGCCACGCGCGATAAGGCGGGCGACCAGCTCCTGCGGGTCGTCGGAGCCCGTACGGACGTCGAAGTGGGCCCGGTTCTTGACGGTCTTGGGCTCGGGGACGAACTGGAAGAGGACGCGGGGCGCGCGCTCCAGGCCCTCCGGGTGCCGGATGGCGGCGCCCGCCTTCCAGACGAGGGTGCCGCGGTGGGTCTTGGTGTCGTCCTCGCTCGCGTGGCCCGCTTCGATCAGGCCGCGGATGAACGGCTCGTCGCTCGGCTCCACTTCCCAGCCGAGGGCGTCGGCCCACCAGTCGGCGAGGGTGTGCGGGTCGGCCGAGTCGATGGTCACCTGGAATGTGTAGGCCATGCCGGGACCCTACTGAGGTGTCAGCGCCGTCGCCACACGACGGGCGGGCGCGGGTGTCATCGGCCCGTTGCCCCGCGCCGGGCGGTGAGGTGGGCGGCGACGAGCGCGATGAAGGTCAGCAGCCATGCGCCCACGGCGATCCAGAGCAGCACCTCGCCCAGTGGCCGCAGCCAGGCGATACCGGCCGGGTCGGCCACGGAGAGGCAGGCGGTGGCGGTCATACCGAGCGGGAAGACGGTGGCCCACCGCCGGATGTCGTAGCGCGGGCGCGGGTGGCGCAGTTCGGCGGTGAGGAGGACGACGTACCAGACGAGGGACAGGGCGAGCACGACGAGGGTGACGGTACGCAGGGTGTCGTGCGCCGAACCGGTCCATACGGGTGACGCCGTGAGCTTGGATCCGGCCAGGGCGGAGATGGACAGCGCGCCGCCCGCCACCCAGTGGTCGCCCGCCCCGCCCACCACCTCACGGAGGTCGAAGCGGAAGAGGGCGGCGAGGTAGAGCAACAGCCCGAGGCAGAAGCCGGCCAGCGCCGCCACGGCCAGCCGGTCCTGGTGCTCGGCGGTGGCGAGGGAAGCGGCGAGGACGGAGAGCCCCTGCGTGGCCACGCAGCCGAGGAACGCCGCCCCCGGCATGCGCCGCCCCCAGTGCCGGACGACGTTGAACAGCAGTCCCGGCCACAGGAGCGTCGCCACCACGAGCAGTACGGCGGCCACCAGCTGCCAGCCCTGCAGTGAGAGCCGGGTCCCGATGACGGTGGTGGCGGCGATGCCCGTCAGCGCGGCCGGCGTGTCGGCCTCGGCACGGAACCGCCCGCGGTCGCCCAGCAGCCGGGAGGTGAAGTCCGCGGCGAGTACGAGCCACAGCGCCACGGCGACGGCGAGCGCGGCCAGTGACACCGGCTCGTGCCCGGTCAGCTGCAGGCCGACGGAGATGATGGCGGTGGCCATGACGGCGGCTCCCGCCGCCGGCGGGAGTCCGGACCACCAGTCACGGCCGGGGAGGATGCTCACGCCCCCAGCGGACCCCACCGGTACGCGGGCCGCCAGCGGACAGGGCCGACCGGCGCGGGAACCACACGGCCGGGCGTGCAAACCTGTTGCACGCAAGATCAAGCAAATCTGCGCGCGATGCACAGGGCGGGATCCGGGCCGGTCCTAGGCTCGGACTCAGACGCGGACCTGCCGGTCCGTCACAGGGGAACGGACCGGCAGGTCCCCGATCCCTCGTCGGACGTGCGGCCACCCCTCCCCCCGCCCCGGCCCGCACGCCCTCCCCGCCCCGGCCGCATGCAACCCGCCCCCCATCCCCGCCCAGTCCGGCGCTCCGACAGGCGCCGCCGAGGAGGGGAAATCCGCGCGCGCCACCGGCGCGGCCGTCCGGGCCCGCAGTAGCGTCGGACCCCCTCTTCAGGTGGCCGGAACTCACGCTTGCCAGCCCGGTTAGGTCTACCTAACCTATGGCTCGCCCACGCTCGACACCGCGGCACGACTTCGGGACCCGTCCCCAACCGAAGGAGCCTCCCCCCATGAACCCCATGAACCCCGTGAACCCCCTGAACGCACGTCTCGACCATGCCCGGCCCTACGCCGTCGGCCTGTTCCGGATCGTCACCGGCCTGCTCTTCGCCTCGCACGGCGCCGCCTCCCTCTTCGGCGTCCTCGGCGGTGCGCACGGTGGCGGCACCGTCGCCGCCGGCGCCTGGCCGGGGTGGTACGCCGCCGCCATCCAGCTCGTCGCCGGCGCCCTGGTGCTGCTGGGCCTCGGCACGCGGGTGGCCGCCTTCGTCGCCTCCGGCTCGATGGCCTACGCCTACTTCACCGTGCACCAGCCGGGTGCGCTGTGGCCGCTGCAGAACGGCGGTGAGGCCTCGGCGATGTTCTGCTGGGCCTTCCTCCTGCTGGTGTTCACCGGCCCCGGCGCGCCGGCGGTGGACCAGCTGTTCGCCTCCCGCTCCGCCGCCACCGCCGGTCGCCGGGACGAGCAGCGGCCGGAGACCGTGACCGCCTGAGGAATCGATTCAGCATCACTCGCTCCCCCGGCGCCCGGGCCCCTCAGCGGGGCGTCGAGACCAGCCCCGTCTCGTAAGCCATGATCACGAGTTGAACCCGGTCCCGGGCGCCGAGCTTGGTGAACAGACGCGACACGTGCGACTTGGCCGTGGCCGCCGAGATGAACAGCTCCCCGGCTATCTCGCCGTTCGAAAGGCCCCGCCCCACCAGGGTCAGCACCTCCCGCTCGCGCTCGGTGATCCCCGTGACCGCCCGCGGCGCCCGCTCCTGCGGCTCCGCGGACCCGGGCGCGCGGACGAAGTCGGCGATCAGTCTGCGGGTGACGCCCGGCGCGATCAGGGCGTCCCCCGCGGCGATCACCCGGATCGCTGCGAGGATCTCCTCCACGGCCATGTCCTTCACGGCGAACCCGCTCGCACCGGCGCGCAGCGCCCCGTAGACGTGGTCGTCCTCGTCGAAGGTGGTCAGCACGAGCACCTTGACCGCCTGCGTCCCCTCCGTCCCCTGCGTCCGCAGCGTCTCCTGCGTCCCCGTGGTGATGAGCCGGGTGGCCTCGATGCCGTCCATGCCCGGCATCCGGATGTCCATCACCACCACGTCGGGGCGGAGTTCGGTCGCGAGGCGGACCGCGTCCGTGCCGGTGCCGGCCTCACCGACGACCTCCAGGTCGGCGGTGTCGGCCATCAGCACCCGCAGGCCGGACCTGACCAGCGGCTGGTCGTCCACGAGCAGGACGCGGATCGCCCGCTCGGGAGCCACGGTCATCGAAGCCCGTCCACAGCCGCCACGGCGACCGGCAGCGGCAGTACCGCCGCGACCCGGAAGCCGCCGCCGGGACGGGAGCCGGCGCTGAAGCGGCCGTGCAGCAGGCTGACCCGCTCGCGCATCCCCGTGATACCGAATCCCGTACGTCCGGTGCCGTCGGGCGCCCCGCGCCCGTCGTCGACAACCTCCACGGTCAGCTCCCCTTCCCCGTATCCGATGGTGACCCGGCAGTGCCCGGTACCCGCGTGGCGGACCACATTGGTCAGCGCCTCCTGCACGATGCGGTACGCCGACAGGTCCACCTCGGGCGGCAGTTGGCCCCGCAGCCCCTCCCACCGTACGTCGACCCGCACTCCGGCGTCGGCGGTGGTCTCCACCAGCCCGTCGAGGTCGGCGAGTCCGGGGGCGGGCCCGAGCGGCGCCTGCTCGTAGGCGCCCTCCGGCTGTGCCCGGCGCAGCGCGACCAGCGTACGGCGAAGGCCCGACAGGGTTTCGCGGCTGGTGGCCTCGATGGCCCGCAGCGCGGCCCGGGCCTCCGTCGGCTGGGTGTCGATGACCCGGCTCCCGACACCGGCCTGGATGGCGATCACCCCGATGCTGTGGGCGACCATGTCGTGCAACTCGCGTGCGATGCGCAGCCGTTCGGCGGTGACGGCCTCGGACACCTCTTTCGTGCGCAGCTCGTCCGTGTGCTCCCGGCGCTCACGGAACCGCAGGCCGGTCATGTAGACGGCGCCCAGGGACAGGAACGCGATCAGGCTCGTGCTCATCAGGTCGTACGGTCCCATCGTCAACAGCGCGACGGCCGGGCACTCCACCACGAACACCATGACGAGGGCGATGACCGCGTCCCGCCGGGGGCGGGCGGCGACGATGAGCCCGAGCACCAGGTCCGAGGCGAGGAAGACGAGGAACCGGCCCGGGCTGTGGTCCCGGCTGGCTCCCGCGACGACCATGCCGCCCAGCAGGGTCAGGGTCAGTACCACCAGGGGCCGGCGCCGCAGCAGGGGGACGAGCGGGGTCACGGCCAGCAGCAGCACGACCCCGAGGAGCGGCCCTGCTGCGTACGGGACACCACCGATGAGCAGGCCCACGATGAGGACGTAGAGACACGCTCCGCCCCAGGCCCTGAGAGCCGCCGTCCGCCGCCCTGCTGCCGAACTCCGCGCGGTGTGCGCGGTCTTCGAAGGCTCCGCGCCCTTCGTACGCGCCGCGCTCTCCCCGCTCTCCGGGCTCTCCGGGCTCTCCGGGCTCTCAGGGCTCTCAGGGCTCTCCGGGCTCTCCGGGCTCTCCGCAGTCCTGTTGTTCTTCGGTGACTTGTCCATGGCCCGACCGTAATCAGCCGCCCGGGGGCCGTACATCGGCTCCCGGGCGTACGCCCCCGGGCCAGGGTGCCCGGGCGGATTCCGCCGGCCGCCCGATGTGCGGGGACCGGGTGCCCCGACAGGGTGGGCCGAGTGATCGAGGTCAAGGAACTCACCAGGACGCACGGCAGCCGGACCGCCGTGGACCGGCTCTCCCTCACGGTCCGGCCCGGCGCGGTGACCGCGTTCCTCGGCGCCGCCGGGGCCGGCAAGACCAGTGCGGTCCGCCTGATGCTGGGGCTGGACTCCCCCACCTCGGGCACGGTCTCCGTGTGCGGCGTCCCGCTGCGCGGACGCCCGCGCAGCCCCCACCAGATCGGGGCCCTGCCCGAGCCGGCCGAACTGGGCGCCCGGCGGACGGCCGGTGCGCTGCTGGGGGCACGGGCCCGCGCGCACGGCATCGGGGCCGGCCGGGTGGCCGAGGTGCTGGCGGAGACCGGCCTGTCGCAGGAGCAGCGGCGGCGCGTGGGAACGTACTCCCCCGCGATGCGGCAGCGGCTGCGCATCGCCGCGGCGCTGCTCGGCGATCCGCCGGTGCTGCTCCTCGACGAGCCGCTGGACGGGCTGGACGCCGAGGGCGTGCGGTGGGCCCGGCGGCTGCTGCGCGCCCTGGCCGCGCAGGGCCGTACGGTCGCGATCACGGGTGTCCGCGCGGCGGAGACGACGCAGACGGCCGACCGGATCGTCGTCCTCGACCGGGGCCGCCGGGTACTCGCGCAGTCCGCGGCCGGGTTCGCCGCCCGGAGCGCGGCGGCCCGGGTGATCGTGGGCACTCCGCGCTGCACCGAACTGGCCGCCCTGCTGGCGGGCGAGGGCGCGACGGTCGTCCGGTCCGCCCCGTCGGGGCCCGGCCGGCTCGCCGTGACCGGTACGACGGCCGAGCGCGTCGGCGCCCTGGCCACCGAGCACGGCATCGTGATCCTCGAACTCGACACCCGCAGGCCCACGTTGGAGGAGGTACTGGACGAACTCTGCGCCGGCTCCGGCGTCGTGCCTGCGGGCTCCGGCCCGGACGCCGGCCGATAGCCTGGGCGCATGGAGGAACTGGGTGGGGTGGAGATCATCGGCTTCGCGGACGCCGAGGCGTTCGAGAGCTGGCTGGCCGAGCACCACACGCGCCATGAGGGCGTG
This sequence comes from Streptomyces sp. NPDC054932, assembly GCF_053610205.1. Lineage (NCBI taxonomy): Bacteria > Bacillati > Actinomycetota > Actinomycetes > Kitasatosporales > Streptomycetaceae > Streptomyces > Streptomyces sp. NPDC054932. The sequence goes on from NZ_JBSGXU010000051.1 coordinate 11,223, forward strand.
TGGATCAAGCTGGCCAAGAAGAAGTCCGGGATCGCGTCGGTCACCGACGACGAGCTGGTCGACATCGGGCTGTGCTACGGCTGGATCTCCGGCCAGCGGCGCGCCCTCGACGAGCTCCACTACCTGCAGAAGTACGTGCCGCGGCGGCCCAGGAGCCTGTGGTCGCAGGTGAACGTGGACAAGGTCGCGGCGCTGACGGAAGCGGGGAGGATGCGCGAGCCCGGGCTCGCCGAGGTGCGCAGGGCACAGGCGGACGGGCGGTGGACGCACGCCTACGAATCGCAGCGGACGGCGACGGTGCCGCCCGATCTCGCGGCGGCGTTCGAGGCGAACCCGCAGGCCCGGAAGGCGTTCGAGGCGCTCGACCGGACCGGGCGCTACCAGGTGATCCTGCCGTTGCTCCAGGCGCTCACGCCGGAGACCAGGCGGGCCCGGCTCGACCGGGCGGTGCAGCTGCTGGGGGGAGACGGAGCCGGCGGGTGATCCCGCCCGGCACGGCGCCGGGTCTGCGCCGGGACTGCGGGGGGACTGCAGGGGGAAGGCGTCAGGCCCGACCTCCCCGTGGGGAGGCCAGGCCTGGCGGGAGGCGGAGCCGCAGGTCAGGAGCGCTCGTCGCGGGCCTTCTCGGCACGCTCCGCGTTCTTCTCCTTGATACGGACCGCTTCCTTGCGGACCTCGGCCTGAGTGGCGCGCTCGCGCTGCAGCCACTCCGGGGCTTCCTGCTTCAGCGCTTCGATCTGCTCCGTGGTGAGGGGCTCGGTGACCCCGCCGCGGGCGAGGCCGGCGATGGACACGCCCAGCTTGGCGGCCACCACCGGTCGGGGGTGCGGACCGGTGCGGCGCAGGTCCTGCAGCCACTGGGGCGGATCGGCCTGGAGCGCACTCAATTCGCTGCGCGAGACGACACCCTCCTGGAACTCTGCGGGGGTGGCCTCGAGGTACACGCCCAGCTTCTTCGCCGCGGTCGCGGGCTTCATCGTCTGGGTGTTCTGGTGCGACGTCATGGTGTCAAGAGTATCGAGCGTGTGCGCTACCTCCGACCACGACCGGTAACCTTGCGGGGTGACAGGCTCGGAAGTACCCCATTCGTTCCGGCTCGCTTATGTCCCCGGGGTGACACCCAGCAAGTGGGTGCGTATCTGGAACGAGCGGCTGCCCGACGTCCCGCTGACCCTGGTCGCGGTGTCCCCGACCGAGGCGTTCGGCGTGCTGCGGGCGGGCGGCGCCGACGCCGGATTCGTGCGGCTGCCGGTCGACGGTACGGACCTCAGCGCGATCCCCCTCTACACCGAGACCACCGTGGTCGTGGTCCCCAAGGACCACCTCGTTGCCGCGGCAGAAGAGGTGTCCACCGAGGATCTCGCCGACGAGATCGTGTTCCACCCCCTGGACGACACCCTGGACTGGCAGCAGCTGCCGGGCAGGCCCGCGCTCGAGCGCCCCGAGACGACGGCGGACGCGATCGAGCTGGTGGCCGCCGGGGTGGGCGTACTCGTCGTCCCGCAGTCGCTGGCCCGTCTGCACCACCGCAAGGACCTGACCTACCGGCCGGTCTCGGACGCGCCCGCCTCGCGGGTCGCACTGTCGTGGCCGCAGGAGGAGACCACCGATCTGGTGGAGGAGTTCATCGGGATCGTCCGCGGCCGGACCGTGAACAGCACGCGGGGCCGCGCGCCGACCCCGCCGCAGCCCAAGACGAAGCGCAAGCGGCCGGAAACGGGCTCGGCCGGCGGCGGTGGCGGTGCGCAGCGGAAGCCGGGAGCCGGGAAGTCCGCGGGCGGGAAGTCCGGATCCGGTAAGTCGGCGTCCGGGAAGCCGGCGGGCAAGAACCCGCGAGGCGGTTCCGCCGGTTCCGGCGGCGCCAAGGGCGGCAGGAGCGGCAAGCCCCGCCGCCGCCCGTAGGACCGGTCCAGTACCGGCCGGGCCGGGGCGGCCTGGCTTCGGGGATCCGGATCGTCCCGCGGTGTATGCAGGGGGGATGGATCTCCGGTCGTCGCCCCCACGTCACCACCGGTCCCCTCAGGTGAGGCAGGCACAGCTGGCGGTCCCGTTCGTGCTGATCGCCCTGGTGACGGCGGTCGACGTCCTCGCTCCTCCCGAGGTGCACCTGGGACCGTTCCTGGCCGCCGCACCGGCGGTGACCGCCTCGTTCGCGGGGCCCCGGACGACGGCCTTCGTGGGTCTGGTCGCGGTGCTGGCCCAGGTGGTCGTCGCGATGGCGCGCACCAGCCTGACCGACCTGAACCACACCTTCCAGATCATCGCGCTCGTGATGATCTCGGTGTTCGTGACCTTCTTCGCCCACCTCCGCGAGGTGCACGAGAAGGAGGTGACCCAGCTGCGTTCGGTGGCGGAGACCGCCCAGCAGGTGGTCCTGCGGCCACTGCCCGACCGGATCGGCCCCTTGGGCGTCGCCTCCGTGTACCTGGGGGCCGCGGCCGAGGCCCGGATCGGCGGCGACCTGTACGCCGCCGCCCGTACGGCCACGGGGACCCGGCTGATCATCGGCGACGTCCGGGGCAAGGGGCTGGAGGCGGTCGGGGACGCCGCGCTGGTCATGGGCGCCTTCCGGGCCTCCGCCCACCAGGAGGCCGGGCTGGCGGGCCTGGTGGACTACCTGGAGGCCGCGGTCTCGGCGGACCTGGACGGCGGCGGGGATCCGGGCGAGAGTTTCGTGACCGCGGCCGTCCTGGAGATCCCCGACGCCGAGCCGGTGCTGCACCTGGTCAGCTGCGGCCATCCGCCGCCGCTGCTCGTGCGGCGCGACGGCGGAGCCGTCGGGCTGGAGGTGTCCCGGCCGTCACCGCCGCTGGGGCTCGCCGGGCTCGTGGCATCGGCCGTCACCGCGCAGAGCTTCGCCTTCGCCGAGGGCGACGTCCTGCTCCTGTGCACGGACGGCGTCCTGGAGGCGCGCGACGGGGCTGGCACCTTCTACCCGCTGGCCGAGCGCGTGACCGCATGGTCCGGCCTGCGCCCGCAAGTACTGCTGGACCGCCTGTGCGAGGACCTGCTCGCCCACGCCGCCGGACACACCCTGGACGACGACGCGGCGATGGTGGCGATCGAGCGGGCCCCGGCCCCGTAGGCAGGGCGCGTGTCGAGTCGTGATCATCGGATGTCCGGGCGGGGCCTCATGGGACACGGCCCGGCACCCGGCTCAGGTTCCGGGGAGGATACGGCGCGTTTCGTAGGCCCACATCGCGATCTCGACCCGGTTGCGGGCGCCGAGTTTGGCCATCAGGCTCGCCAGATGCGTCTTCACCGTGCTGAGGCTGATGTGCAGTGCGTCGGCGATCTCGGTATTGGTCAGCCCGCGAGCGACGGCGAGGAGCACCTGCTCCTCGCGGGCGGTGACGGGGGAGACCGGCTGGGCCATGGGCCGGCCGGCGGGCAGGTCCGCGAATGCCTGGAGCAGACGGACGGTGACGCTGGGCGCAATGAGCGCCTCACCGCTGGACGCCGACCGTACGGCCTGGGCCAGAAGGTCCGGTCCCGTGTCCTTGAGGAGGAATCCGCGGGCGCCGGCACGCAGCGCGCCGTAGACGTACTCGTCGAGGTCGAAAGTGGTGATGACGACCACGGCCAGCGGGTCGGCGACGCCCGGGCCGGCGACCAGCCGGGTGGCCTCGAGCCCGTCGAGTACGGGCATGCGGATGTCGAACAGACAGACGTCGGGGCGCAGTTCGCGGGCCAGACGTACCGCCTCCCGCCCGTCGGCGGCCTCGCCGACCACCTCGATGCCGGGCTGGGCGTTCAGTATGATCCGCAACCCGGTGCGGATGATCGTCTGGTCGTCAGCGACGAGGACGCGAATGGACACCGCTCTCGCTCCTCGCTCCCGGCAGTTCGGCGTCGACGTGCCAGCCCCGGTCGGTACCCGGGCCGGCTCGTAGTGTGCCGCCGAGCAGCGTCGCGCGCTCGCGCAATCCGGTAAGTCCGTATCCGTCGCGACCCCGGCCGGTGCGCCGGCCGTTGTCGCGCACGCTCACCCGTACCGTGTGCCGTTCCGCGGCGACCCGGACGACGACCTCGGTCGCGTCGACCGCATGGCGCAGCGCGTTGGTCACCGACTCCTGCACGATCCGGTAGACGGCCGCGTCCACGGCCGGGGGCAGCGCGTCCAGCTCGCCGTCGAGCCCGAGGTCGACCCTGAGGCGACCACCGGGGGTGCGCACCAGGCGCTCCAGATCCGCGACACCGGCAGGCGGCGCCAGCTCGGCGCCGACCCCGCGGTCGCGCAGCGCGGCGACCATGGCGCGCATCTCCTCCAGCGTGCGCGCCCCTTCCTCCTCGACCCCCTCCAGCGCCTCGACGGCGGCGGACGGGTCGGTGCCCGCGAGCACCCGGCCCGCCTGAGCGATGATCACCATGGCCGACACGTGGTGGGCCACCGTGTCGTGCAGTTCCCGGGCGAGCTGCTCGCGCTCGCGGGAGCGCACCTGCTCCAACTGCCGCTCGCGTGCGGTCCCCCGGAACCGCACGGCAGCCCCGACCACGCCGGGCAGCAGCAGGAAGGCGAGGCCCACGACGTTTTCGAGGAACGGGGTCTCGTCCATGACGGAACACAGCACTCCGGCCGCGAGGATCACCGCGCCGCCCAGCACGATCTCGCGCCCCGATCCCCACCGGGGCAGCGCGTACACCAGCACGAGCACGACCCCGCTGGTGTACAGGCCGACGGGCTCGCGCGGTACGACGACGAGCGAGACCACCGGAAGCAGGACCACCGAGCCGAACGCCAGCGTCACCATCGCCAGCGGGCGGGTCCGGCGCCACAGGGGCAGCAGCCACAGCCATACGGCGAACACCACCGCCACCGGCCGCCACACGACGTTCTCGCGCAGGGTGGCCTCGAGCACCACACCGGCAAGTCCCGCGGCGAGCAGCGCCCAGTCCCGCCGCACCCGGGCGGGCGCGTCGGGCGGCCGGGGTTCGGTCCACAGGTTTCGCAGGTCGTCTCGGAGCACGGTTCTCAGCCTAGGGACCACGGCGTGGCGCGCATCGGCCGAAAGGACGGGTTGTCACTCCACCCCTGGGCCGACGGATCCGCGGCCCGCGGGCCGATGCCACGGAGCGCCGTGGCGACGAGCCTCGACATCGGCGGCCGTACAAGGACGGCCGACGACGTGGTTGGAGGACCCGATGCTCTCGAAAGCCCTGTTGCGCCTGGGCGGGGGCGCCGCCCGCCATCCCTGGCGGGTGATCGCGGCATGGCTGATCGCCGCCACGCTCGCCGTCCTCGCCGCCGTCGCCTTCGGCGGGCGGACCGCGGACTCGATGACGGCTCCGGGACTGGACTCCGGGCGGGCCGCGGAACTGATCGAGCGGGCAGGCACCGACCAGGAGGGGATGACCGCCCAAGTGGTCGTCACCCCCCTCGACGACGGTGCGACGTTCTTCGACGACGACGCGCGCGCCGCTCTCACGCGGCTGCAGACCGAGGTGAAGCGGCTGCCGCACGTGCTCGGTACGAGCGACCCGGCGGGGGCACTCGACGCGGGCGGGGACACCGCCGTGCGCGGCGGCCTTGTCTCGGCCGACGGGCGGATCGCGGTCGTCCGGGTGCAGTACCCCGACCAGAGCCGGCTGTCGGCCGAAGACCTCGACGCCCTCGTCGGACTCGGCGACCGGCTGCGCCCCGAGCTGCCGCTGCGCATCGAGATGGGCGGGAACCTCTTCTACGCCTTCTCCGACCCCGACGGCGGCGCGAGCGAGCTGATCGGCCTCCTCGCCGCGGCCGCGATCCTGTTCCTGGCGTTCGGTTCGCTCGTCGCCGCCGCGCTGCCGATCGGCATGGCGGTCTTCGGGCTGACCATCGGAGTTGCCACGATGACGGTACTGGCGGGGGTGACGGACGTCCCGACCTTCGCCCCCGTCCTGGGCAGCATGGTCGGGCTCGGAGTGGGCATCGACTACGCGCTGTTCGTGCTCGCCAGGCACCGGGAGTACCTCGCGCGCGGGCTCGATCCCCACGAGGCAGCGGGGCGAGCGGTGGCCACGGCGGGGAGGCCCGTGGTCTTCGCCGGCGGCGTCGTCGTCGTATCGATCCTCGGCCTGGCGGTCGCGAACGTGCCGTTCATGACGGTGGGCGGGCTCGCCGTCTCGATCGTCGTTCTGATCATGGTGGTCGCGTCGGTGACGCTTCTGCCGGCCTTCCTCGGCGCCGCCGGCCCACGCCTGGCCCGGGCCGGCCGGGTCGGCCGGGCTCTGCAGACCGGGAAGCCGGGCCGACTCGCACGGCGGCGGGACACGGTGGCGGGCGCCGCTCCCGCCGCCGGTTGGCGGCGCTGGATCGGGCACGTCGGCCGGCACCCGGTGCCGTACGCGGTCGGCGCCGCGGCGCTGCTGCTGACGGCGACGCTGCCCGTGCTCGGCCTGCGCGTCGGCCTGCCCGACGACGGCTCACTGCCCCACAGCCGTACCGAGCGCCGGGCCTACGACCTCGTCGCCGAGGGATTCGGCCCGGGCACCAACGGTCCCCTCGTCATCGCCGCGGACCCCGCCGGTGATCCGGGAGTGCTGGACCGACTCGTCGGGGCGGTCGCGGCGGATCCGGGCATCGCATCCGTCGCGCCGACGCACGTCGATCGGGCCACCGGCATCGCGACCCTCGTGGTGTTCCCGACCACCAGCCCTCAGGACAGGGCCACGACCGACACCATCGCCCGGCTGCGCACCGACGTGCTGCCCACGGCGATCGGGGACGGCCCGGCCAGGGCCCACGTCGGCGGCGCCGCCGCGAGCCTGTCCGATGTGGGCCGACGCACCAGCCAACGCCTGCCGGTGTTCGTCGCCGCCGTGCTGGCGATGTCGTTCCTGCTGCTGATGCTGGTCTTCCGCTCGGTACTCGTACCGCTCAAGGCGGTACTGCTGAATCTGCTGAGCATCGGCGCGGCCTACGGCATCATGGTCGCGGTCTTCCAGTGGGGCTGGGGAGGCGCACTCATCGGGCTGGAAGCGACGGTTCCGATCGTGTCGTTCATCCCGATGTTCCTCTTCGCCATCCTGTTCGGCCTGTCGATGGACTACGAGGTGTTCCTCCTCTCCCGCGTACGCGAGGAGTACCTGCGCACCGGCGACAACGGCACGGCGATCGTCGAGGGCGTCTCGGGCACCGCCCGGATCATCACCTCGGCCGCCCTCATCATGGTGGCGGTCTTCCTGTCCTTCGCCGTCGCCGAGGACCCCTCCACCAAAATGTTCGGGCTCGGCCTGGCCACCGCGATCTTCATCGACGCCACGGTCGTACGCATGGTGCTGGTACCGGCGACCATGACACTCCTCGGCCGGACCAACTGGTGGCTGCCGAAGTGGCTGGACCGGATGCTTCCCCGCGGCCCGGTCGGCACCGACGACACCGACGCTGAACCCACGGGTGAGGCCGCGCGTCCACGGCTGGTTGAAGGTTGACTCAACTCCTGCCCGCCCGTCTTGAACCGCCAGATCACGCCCTCGAACTGCTGCCGCAGTCGCTCGGGGTACGGGCCGTACTCGCCGATCGGCAGGTACGGTACGGCTCGATGAACTCCCAATCCGGATAGGTCAGTTGCACTCGCGTCACGTAAGCCTGTCCATCGGCAGATTGATCACGACTCGATACGCGCCCCAGTCCGGGCCCGGTTTGCCAGAATCGGATCATGCTGACCCTCGGAACGATCGTCATGGGCGCCGCGGACGTGCGGCGGGCCGCGGAATTCTGGAGTGCGGCGCTGGGGTACGTACCCCGCGACGGCCGGGTGGACGACGGCTGGACCGTGCTGGTCCCGGCCGACGGCGGCGGGCCGGGCCTGGCGCTCGGCCGCAGCGTCACGCCGGTACAGGAACACCCGCGCGTGCACCTCGACCTGTACGCGGCGGACGCGGCGGAGCAGGAGGCGGAGGTGGCGCGGCTGGTGTCACTGGGCGCCCGGCACGTCGACTGGGACTCCTACCCCGAGGACCCGGACTTCGTGGTGCTGGCCGATCCGGAGGGCAACCGATTCTGCGTCATCGACGCCACGCACGGCTGAGACCGGCCGGGGGGACGGTCCAGCCGTTCTTCACGGCATCCGGATCCGGAGGCTCTGCAACGCCTGATGCGGGACGACTTGCAGTTCGGCCTTTGCGACTGACCGGACACGCCCCCGTCGGCGACGGCCGCTTCCTCAGGCCCTCCTTACCCCATCCTTAAATGGAACCTAAGACTCATCAGCGGTGCACCGAAACGAGCGAATGTCCGTTTCGGTGCGGCTAGCGTGCTGCCGGATTCCCCAACTCCCCAGTAACACAGAGGCAGGCACGCGATGGGCAGCACAGTCGGGCACCGGCGCAGGACGAGTCGTACGGCGAAGGTCACGGGCGCGATCGTGGCGGCGGCGGTGATCGGTGGGGCGGCCTTCGCGTTCACCGGTACCGCGCAGGCGACCTCCGTCGGCGCCGTGTACACGAAGTCCAGCTCGTGGAGCGGTGGTTACACCGGCCAGTACGTGATCACCAACGGCACCGGCCGGGCGCAGTCGGACTGGACCCTCGAGTTCGACCTGCCGGCGGGCACGAAGATCGACTCGCTGTGGAACGGCACCCACACGGTCTCCGGTCGCCGCGTCACCGTGAAGCCCGCGAGCTGGAACGGACAGCTGGCGGCCGGAGCTTCCGTCACCGTCGGCTTCGTCGCGAGCGGCACCGGGACCCTCGGTGACCCCACCGGGTGTCTGATCAACGGGGTGAAGTGCTCCGTGGACCAGGGCGCCACGGCTCAGCCGAGCGGGCGCCCCACCGCCCGGCCCACCGTCACGGCGAGCCCGGCCCCGACCGCGTCCGCCACGTCCGCCGCACCGACCGCGACCGCGACCGCGTCGCCCTCCCCCACACCGACCACCCCCACCCCGGCCCCCGGGGGCGGCGGCGCGCGCTTCGCCCCGTACGTGGACACCTCGCTGTACCCCGCGTACGACCTGCTCGACACTGCGACGAAGACCGGTGTGAAGGAGTTCCACCTCGCCTTCATCACCTCCGGCGGCGGCTGCGCCCCGCTGTGGGGCGGTGTCACCGACCTCGCGAGCGACAAGGTGGCCGCGCAGATCGGCGCGCTGCGCGCCAAGGGCGGTGACGTACGGGTGTCCTTCGGCGGGGCCGCCGGTCACGAACTGGCGCTGAACTGCGCCACCGTGGACGAGCTGGCCGCCGCGTACGGGAAGGTCGTCGACCAGTACCGGCTCACCAAGGTCGACTTCGACATCGAGGGCGCGGCCCTGCCGGACACCGCCGCCAATGCGCGCCGCGCACAGGCCATCGCCCGGCTGCAGAAGTCCCACCCGGGCCTGGACGTCGCCTTCACGCTGCCCGTGATGCCCGAGGGGCTGACCCAGCCGGGCGTGGCGCTGCTGGCCGACGCCAAGAAGAACGGTGTGCGGGTCGATGCCGTCAACATCATGGCGATGGACTACGGGCCTGCGTACAGCGGGGACATGGGGCAGTACGCGATCCAGGCCGCGACGGCCACACAGGCCCAGATCAAGGGCGTGCTCGGGCTCTCCGACGCCGCGGCCTGGAAGGCCGTCGCCGTCACGCCGATGATCGGTGTGAACGATGTCGTGAGCGAGATCTTCACGGTGGAGGACGCGACGCAGCTCGTGGGCTTCGCGGCGTCGAAGGGGATCGGCCGACTGGCCATGTGGTCCTCCACGCGGGACAAGCAGTGCGCGGCGGGCGCCGTCAACCACGCCGACGCGACGTGCAGTTCGATCCTCCAGCAGCCGCTGGCCTTCACCAAGGCGTTCTCCGCGCTCAAGTAGATCGGGTCGACGGGGTCGGTCGAGCTGCCGGGATGCGCTCGAACGGCGAACGGGCCCGCCGCACATGACGTGCGGCGGGCCCGTCGTCACGCGCTCCTACGCGAGGATGCCCGCGCGGGTGGCGAAGTCGAGTGCCGTGTCGAGGCGCGGAGCCGGACGGCCCTCGACGTGCGCCGCCGCCATCAGTGCCGCCACGGCCTCGGCGTCGGCCTTGCGTTCCCGGGCCAGCGCCGCGAAGCGGGCGACGGCTTCGGTCAGGCCCCGCTCCAGCCCGCGCGGGGCGTCGAACGAGGACACGGTGAGTCCGAGGAACTCCTCCTCCGAGCCGACCCAGGCCGCGGCCCCCTCCAGCCCGTCCTCCCGCACTTCGTCCGGGTAGGGGATCCGGTGCCACGCCCCGCCCTCCCACCAGTAGACGAAGCCGAAGAGGTTGCCGGCGGCGTCGTCCCGCAGGAGCTCCCAGGGCAGCCAGTCGGGTCCGCCCTCGAGGAAGTCGATCTGCCGGTCGTCGACATGGGTGTGGCTGCCGTCGGGGTCCTGGCCGCAGAACACCGCGTGCCCCTCGTCCAGTACGGTCAGCCGCCACCAGCCGTCCGCGCCGGTGGAGTGGCACCACAGGCCGTCGTCGTCCAGGGCGAACTCACTACGGGTCGAGCACGCGGTGTCGACCATGGCCATGGTCACCGCCCTGGCCCACAGCAGTTCGGGGTGTTCGAGGTCTTCGGGCCGGCTCGGCGTGTGCATCGTGTTGTCTCCTCCCGGGTACCGGGAAAGCCTCGCACGCGGGCCCGGGTCGGCCGAAATGCCGATGTTCTGGGGGCCCGGTGACGGGGATCCTGTTGGTACGTCCCTTCGGACCGCTTTCCGCCGCTCCCTCCTGGGCAGGAGCCCCTTGCCATGCTCGTCCTCGACTCCACGCACACGAACACCGCACTGGCCCGGCGCGCCGTCCGGCGCTTCCTGCAGGCCAAGTGCCCGTGGGCCGACGTGAACGACGTACTGCTCGTGGTCAGTGAGCTGCTGGGCAATGCCGTCCGCCACACGGCGGGCGCGTGGCTGCTGCGGATGACCTGCCGGCAGGAGGCCCTGGTGGTCGAGGTCCACGACAGCAGCACCACCCTCCCGGTGCCGCGGGCCGGGGACCCCGAGAACGGGGGCGGATTCGGCTGGGGCATCGTCCAGCAGCTGGCCTCGTCCGTGACCGTCCGGCCCCACTGGGCCGGGAAGTCCGTACAGGACGTCTGGCGCCCGGCCCTGCAGGCACAGCCGGCCTGACCACTCCACCGCCCGGACCGCCCGGACCGCCCGACCGCCCGGCGGGCCGCCCGCGCCGCCCTTGCGGCGCGGCCCGAAGGCACGACGGGCAACCCGTGAGCCCGCTGCCCGCATGCTGAGAAGATCCCGCCCCCATCAAGCCCGCCCCCGAGCGGATCCCGCCATTGTGCCGACCTGGCCAACTCCCCTACCGGAATGCCGGGTTACGGTCCGGCCATGCCTTCGAACATACGAACCGGCCCTGTTCCGCGCAGCCGCCGCGCCCTGTTGCGCACCGCCGTGGCCGGCACGGCGGCCGCCGGAGCGGGTCTGACCCTCGGTGCCGCCTTCCCCGCCTTCGCCACGTCGTGGGACCCGGAGGAAGCCGAACAGGTCACCACGCCCGCGCAGGCCCTGCGGCGGCTGGCGGCCGGCAACCAGCGATGGCGGAACCGGGACCAGGAGCACCCGCACGAGTCCGTGGCCCTGCGCCGCCGGCTCGTCCAGGGACAGCACCCCTTCGCGATCGTGCTGGGCTGCATCGATTCGCGGGTTCCGCCTGAGCTGGTCTTCGACCAGGGGCTGGGTGACCTGCTGACCGTCCGGTCGGCGGGTGAGGTATTGGACGAGGCGGTTCTGGGGAGCATCGCGTACGGGGTTCTGGAGCTGCACGTACCGCTCGTGCTCGTCCTGGCCCATCAATCGTGCGGAGCGGTCGCCGCGGCGGTCCGCGCCGACGGGACGGGCGAGCCGCTCCCCGCTCACATCCAGTACCTGGCCGATCAGATACGGCCTTCCATCGATCGCAGCCAGCAGGGCGAGGCCCGCATCGACGCGACGATCAACGCTCACGTGCGCAACGTCCGCCGCCGGCTGGCGGCGGAGCCCGACCTCGCCGGGAAGGTGGCGACGGGCGAACTGGCCGTGCTCGCCGCCCGCTACGAACTGCGCGACCAGCACGTACGCACCCTGTCCTGACGGTGGTGGTGCGTGCGGGCCCATCCCGGTCGAGCCTCCGACCGGGATGAGCCGCCATTCACGACCCTCAGGCGTTGACGCAGGTGTTGTGGGCGGCCGGGTTGAGCAGGCCGATGACGTTGATGCTGTTGCCGCACACGTTGATCGGAACGTGGATCGGGATCTGGACCACGTTGCCCGAAAGCACGCCGGGCGAGCCGACCGCGAAGCCCTCCGCGGTGGCGTCCGCCGACGCCGAGGACGCACCGCCGATGACCGCCAGGCCGAGCACCAGGGCAAGACCCGCACTCTTCAGAACACGCGACACGTGACATCTCCTTGTAACCGCACAGCGGTGCCGGAGCACCGCACGGCCCCGAGCGGGGCCGTCGCCCTTTCCTTCGGCAGCTGACCGCCTCCCGGCCTGGGTCGGGAGGCCCGGTTCCCTCGAAGAGGTGTCCTCGCGCCTCCGTTTGGGGGTACCGGGCCCCTGCAGGGGACATCGGCTCGTCGGACCACCCGACCGGTTCACCCGATCGGACGGATCGCCCCCGTGCGGGCCGTGACGGGTCCCGTTCGCGGGCCGTTGTCGGGGCATCAATACCCGTGACGAGCCCGTCCGGAGAACGCGACGAGGGGGATCCCGCCCATGTCCACCGCTTCTGCCGAACCGCGCGGCACGGCCGCCCTGCTGGTCAACTCGCGGGGCCAGTACCTGCTGCACCTGCGCGACGCCAACAAGCCGCACATCTGCGACCCGGGTACGTGGAGCATCCCGGGCGGCGGCCGCGAGGGGGACGAGACCGCGCACGAGGCGATCGTGCGGGAGCTGAGGGAGGAGACCGGCCTGACGGTCCCGCTGGAGCCGTTCACCGTGGTCGACTGCCTCAACCGCGACGGCCGCACCAAGGGCCGGATCCAGGTCTACCTCGGCTCCTGGGACGGCGATGCGGACGGCCTCCCGCTCACCGAGGGGATCATGCTCCGCTGGTTCGACGCCGCCACGACCGCCCACCTGACGATGTGCCCCTGGACGCAGCAGGTCATCGACGAGCACCGGGCGGGAGTGACGGGCCCGCGGATGCCGGCCGCGGCGCCCTCCACCGGGCCGGGCGGCCTGGCCTGCCCCAACGTCATCGGTGTCCACCTCTACCTCGAACGCGAGGGCAGGGTGCTGCTCGGGCTCCGGCATCCAGACTCGGCCTTCGGCGCCTCGCACCACCACTTCCTCGCCGGGCACTGCGAGCGGGAGTCGGCGATCGCCTGCCTGATCCGCGAGGCGCGCGAGGAAGCCGGCCTGCGGATCGGGGCGGCGGACCTCGAACTCGCGCACACCGTGCACGTGGTGGACCCCCCGGGCTCCCGGCCGCGGCTGCAACTGGTCTTCCGCGCGCACCGCTGGGAGGGGACGGAGGAGGTCCGCGAGCCGGACAAGTGCATCGGCTGGGGCTGGTGGCCGGCCGACGCGCTGCCGGAACCGATCGTGCCGTACGCCAGGGCGGCGATCGAGGGCATCCGGGCCGGCCGCCGCTACACCGAGATGGGCTGGTCCTGAGCGCCGGGCCTGAACGCTGAGCCCGAGCGCTGGTCCAACCGCCCGGGCGACCGCCCGGGCGGCGGAGCGGGGCCCGCACCCGACCGCAGCCGGGGGGGGTGGCGTCGGTCCCCTTCGGTAGCCTGACCCGATGCCCCCCTCGCACGCCCTGTCCCAGGCCCTGCACACCCCCGGCGATCCGCGGCTCCGGCCGCTCCCGCCCCCGGTGGTGCACCTGCTCCGGTCGCTCGATGCGTCGCCTCGACTGGCCGCCCATCTGCGTGCCGTCCACGACGTGGCCGTTCAGCTGGTGGAGTGGATGGAGGATCGCCACCCGGGAGTCGTCGTCGACCGCGCGGCCGTCCTCTTCGGAGCGGCGACCCATGACATCGGCAAGACCGTGCACACCGCCGAGCTGTCCGGTCCCGGCTCGGATCACGAAGAGGCGGGCCGCGAGCTGCTGCTGGCCCACGGGTTCGCCCCGGACCTGGCCCGCTTCGCCGGGACGCACGCCTCCTGGACGGCTCCCGGTGCGACGCTCGAAGACCTGCTGGTGAGTACGGCCGACAAGGTCTGGAAGAACAAGCGCGTCACAGAACTCGAAGACCTCGTGATCTCGCGCCTGGCGCGGGCAACGGGCAGGGAGCACTGGGAGGAGTACCTCGCTCTCGACGACCTCCTCACCCGCATCGGAGACGGGGCCGGCCGCCGGCTCGCCTTCCAGGCGTCCTTCCCGGTGTACGCGTAGCCGGGACAGGGCGGTCCCGGCTCGAGTCGGGCCGGCTCGGGTCCCGGCCGAACGACGGCACCCGACCCGTCGCCGGATCGGGTGCCGCGTGTGCCCCGCTTCAGTCGGTGGTGGAGTGGGTCCAGCTCGTGCAGAGGGCCCAGATGATGAACACGTCGATCGCGATGATGATGATCGACCACCAGGGCTGGTACGGCAGCCACATGAAGTTGAGGATCACGCTGATGCCGGCGAGTGCGATACCCGCGCCCCTGGCCAGGTTCGAGCCGGCCAGCAGGCCGACTCCGGTGAGGACGACGATGATTCCGACGATGAGGTGGATCCAGCCCCACGCCGTCAGGTCGAATTCGAAGACATAGCTTCCGATGCGCGCGTAGACGTCGTCGTTCGCGATGGCCGCGATGCCCTGGAACACCGCGAGGCACCCGGTCACCAGGAGGAGGACCGCGGCGAACATCGTGCCCACGCTCCCCCGGCCGTCGTCGCCCGGGTACAGCGGCGCGTTGCCCGGCGCGGGGCCGGTGTTCCAGTTCCCCCCGGTCGGTGTCGGCTGGCCCATGGAATTCACCTCACAGTTGGCGGTACAGCGCAGGACCGTCCTGCTCCGGCTCGTCGGTCACAGGCTTCGGTGCCCACATCGCAGTGTCGTCCGGCGGCCCGGTTCCTGTGATCACCCGAAGCGGGTGGTCTTCGCCCCTGGGCCCAGCCCGGCGCCCGCTCAGGCGGGCAGCCGGCGCATTTCGAGCACCCGCAGGCCCAGGGACTGGAAGCGCGTGAGGAGCCCGTACAGGTGGGCCTCGTCGGCCACGCTGCCGAACAGGAGCGTCTGCTCCGGGACGGGAATCCGGTCGAGCTCGGGAAAGCTCGCGGCGAGTGCGTCCGGCACGACCCCCGAGATGCGGAATTCATAGCGCATGGGAGCAGTCACTCCTCTCGGAACGAAGGCAACGGGTGCGGGGCCGGCGCGGGCGGCCCGCCCCGGTCCCTGCCTTCACCTGCCATCCTCGGTCCCGCGCCCGGCGCCCGGCATCGCCCGGTGCGGGCGAAAAGCGGCGCCTGCGGCCGACTGCCCGCGGCTCAGAGGATCCCGAGGTCCTGGGCCCGGTGGACGGCCTCGCTGCGCCGGGTGACGCCGAGCTTGCGGTAGATGCTCTTCAGGTGGGTCTTGACCGTGTTGGCCGATACGTACAGCTCGGTCGCGATCTCCTCGGTGGACAGCAGCTCCGCGGCCTTGCGCAGCACCTCGGTCTCCCGCCCGCTCAGCGGCTCCAGTACCGGCGGCTGCCCGCCGGACCGCGGCGTGCGCGCCGTACGGACCGGGGTACGGGGGTTCAGCCAGCCGTGCGACCGGGCCGGGTGCGGGTCCTCGCGCAGGATCCGGCGCATCCAGGGACCGCTCTCGGTGAACATCCGGCGCAGTTCCTCGGGGCGGGCCAGCGCCAGCGCCTCATTGAGGCGCCGGTGCGCCTCGGCGAGGTCGCCGTCCCCCGCTGCGATCTGTGCGCGGAGCAGGCACGCGTGGGCCCGTACCGGTGTCGGGACGCCCTCGTCCCCCGGCAGGCCGTCCAGCGCCTGCGCCGCGGCCGGGCCGCGGCCGGTGGCCAGGAGGGCGCGGGCACGGGCCACCACGTGCTGCGGCCGGGGGCCGTCCGGCGCGGCCGCGTCGTCCACCGCGTCCAGGGCCTGCAGGGCCGCGTCGGCGTCGCCGCGTACCAGGTGTACGGCCGACTCGGCCACGGCCAGCTCGTCCACCATCCAGGCGGACAGCCGTGCGGGGGACACCGCGCGCAGGGCGGCGAGCGCGGCGTCCCCGTCGCCCTCGGACGCGGCGATCCGGGCGCCGATGACGGCGGCCAGGGCCGCGGTCGCGGGATCCGGGAGGGGCGCCGCCGCCGTGGTCGCCAGGTCCAGGTGGCAGCGGGCGGCCGACAGGTCGTCCTGCTCGACGGCCACGCCCGCGAGGGCGAGGTGGTCGACACCGAACCGGTGCTCGGGCGGCAGGGCGGACCGTTCGGCGACGGCGAGCGAGGCGCGGGCGTGCTCGGCGGCCTGCCCCAGGCGGCCGCGCAGCAGTTCGACCAGGGCGAGTGAGCCGAGCGCGTCGCAGAGCGGGTGCTCCGTTCCCGGCGGCCCGCACGCGGCGACGGCGGCCGCCAGGGCGGACCCGGCCCGGTCCAGGCGCCCGGCTCCCAGCTCGACGGCGCCGAGATGGGCCAGCAGCAGGGCGCGCAGCTCGGGGTGCTCGGCGAGCAGGGGCGGCGGCACCTCCCGCAGCAGCCGGTCGGCGTCGGCAGCCTCCCGTTCGGCGCACGTCACGTCATCGGCGAGCCGCCCGGCGAGTACGCCGAGGAAGGCGCGGCCGAGCCGTACCGCCGGACCGCAGGAGGCGGCCCCCGGGGCGGCGGCCGTCAGGGAGGCGTCCGCCCGCCGCAGCCCGGCCTCGCCGCCGGGAAGGTCCCGTTCGGCCAGCCGGCAGGCCGCGTCGACCAGTGCCGGAGCCGCCCCGGCCGCCCCCGCTGTCCCCGCCGTCCCCGCGGGCATCCCGGCGAAGGCGCGGCGCAGCCGGTCGGCCTCCAGGCCCGTCAGGAGGCGGCCGAGCGCCAGGTTGTCGACCAGCTGTGCCGCCGCGAACGGCCAGTCCCCGGCGGCGGCGCCCTGGAGCACCGCCTCCGTGAGCCGACCGGTCCGGGCCAGCCAGCGCGCCGCCCGCGCGTGGAGCCGGGGCTCGAGACCCGGACAGCGTTGCCGCAGGTGCGCGCGCAGGACTTCGGCGAACAGCGGGTGCAGCCGGTACCAGGCCGAGGCGTCGATCTGCTCCAGGAACGCGTTGTCGCGGGCCAGCCCGGCCAGGGTCCGTGCGCCGTCGTCCCGGCCGGTCAGGGCGTCCGCCAGGTCCGGATGGACGCGGTCGGTGACGCAGACGCGCAGCAGCAGGTCCTGGGTGGGGGGCGGCTGTGCGTCGAGCACCTCGGTGAGGAGGTAGTCGGCGATGGTGGTGCGGTCGGCCGCGAACTGTCTGAGGAACGCCTCCGGGTCGGCGCTGCGCTGCATGGCCAGGGCGCAAAGGCGCACTCCTGCCGCCCATCCCTCGGTCCGCTCCATCAGCAGTCGGATGCCTGCCGGGGAGATGTCCAGCCGGTGCTCGCCCAGCAACGCGTCGGCGTCCTCGTGGGTGAACCTGAGGTCGGCGTGCCGGATCTCCGTGATCTCGCCGGCCGCCCGGTAGCGGTGCAGGGGCAGCAGCGAGTCCGATCGGCTGGTGAGCACGATGCGCAGGCCCCCGGCCGCGTGCCGGAGTACGAAGTCCAGTCCTTCGGTCGTCGCGGGCGGCTGCGCCGTGTCGAACTGGTCGAGCACGAGCACCGCGGGCCGCGCGGACGCGGCCAGCCCGTCCGCCAGGCGCACCAGGAACGACCGGGTCACCCCTTCGGCTCGGGTCGGCCGGCCCACCCCGGCCGGCAGCGCCACGCCGCCCCGGTGGAGGGCCTCCAGGACGTACGCCCAGAAGGCGCCGGGGGCGTCGCCCGGTTCGACGGTGAGCCACATGGGGGGCCGGGGCGTGCGTCCGTCGGCCGCCCAGTGTGCGGTGAGCACGGTCTTGCCCGATCCGGCCGGACCGTTGATGAGGGTGAGCGGCCCCTGCACGCCGGCCGTCAGGCGTCCCAGCAGCTCGGGCCGGTGGACCAGCAGCTTCGGCACGGCGGGCGGCGCGAACCTGGCCGTGAGCATGGGGTCGCCGGTCGGTGCCCGGCGGTCCATGGAGGTCACCGGCGTTCGCACCGGAGGACGCACTGTGATCGGCCCACGCTCTCCACTGAACCGGTGATCTGCGGTGATCACCAGTCGTGTCACCCGTTCCGGGGGATGTCCGGGCGGCGGGCCGTCGGCTCAGGCGTCCCGCGCGAGGCGGATGCGGCGGCGCACCAGGTCCACTTCGAGCAGGGTGACGGCCACCTCGTCCCCTCTCGCGAACGTCTCGCCGGACAGTGCGGTGCGGTGGAGCAGGCCCTCGATGCCCGGTGCGAGGCGGACGAACACGCCGAAGGGAACGGTCCCGGTGATCGTGCCGGGGAGGGTGTCGCCGGCCCGGTGGCCGTCGGCGAAGGACCGCCAGGGGTCCGGGTGCAGCGCCTTGACGGACAGGCTCGCGTGCTCACCGTCCCAGTCGACGTGGAGGACCTCGGCACGGATCCGCCGGCCGATCGGGGCGACGTCGTCCACGGAATCGAAGGACTCCCAGGACATCTCCGGGACGCGCAGGAAGCCCATCCCCTGTCCCCACTCGTGGTCGAGGTCCACGTACACGGCGACGTCGTGCAGCCCGCTCGCGACGGTACCGGTCACGACGTCCCCGATCCGCAGCGAGGCGAGCAGGCTCCGCCGCTCGTCGGCCGGAGTGCGATTGGTGCGCCGGCGCGCCCGCAGGACACCGTCGGCATCCGGCAGCACTCCGGCGAGCAGGGGGTGGCGGTCGGCCCGGGCCAGCGGGACCAGTGCCGCCCGGCGGCCCCGGCCCGCCGGGATCACCGGGTGGACGAGATCGGTGTGGCCCATCCACGGCTCGGCGATGCGCGCCCGGCGGATGCTCCCGTCGGGTTGCTGCTGGACCAGCAGTTCGAGCCGCTCCGAGCGGCGGACGGCGGCGCGGACGGCTTCGATGTCGTCACTCAGGTCCGGCCACACCGCCAGGCGGGCCCGCGGGGTCAGCCGCGACCGTACGCGGGTGACCTGGTCGGCGGCGGTCAGCCGGTGCCAGCGGTGGGCTGCGGCGACGTACTGCTCCTCGACCAGTACCCCGC
The DNA here is from genome assembly GCF_053610205.1 of Streptomyces sp. NPDC054932. NCBI lineage: Bacteria > Bacillati > Actinomycetota > Actinomycetes > Kitasatosporales > Streptomycetaceae > Streptomyces > Streptomyces sp. NPDC054932. The sequence continues at coordinate 30,288 of NZ_JBSGXU010000051.1, forward strand.
CGCGCTCGGCGACCAGGCGGTGGACTTCGGTCCAGAAGGCTCCGTCGGCGGGTGGCTGTGGGTCGGTCTCGTCGAAGTCCGGGTCGTACGGGGAGCGTTCGACCGGTTCGACGGTCAGTCCCGAGCGGCGGGCGTGCGCCGCGGCCTCGTCGGCCGGGGTCGCACCGCCGATGTAGAGGTCGTCCTGTTCGCCGACGTGCAGGAAGAACCCGCCCTCGGCGTGCAGCCGGCACCAGGGGCCCTCGCGCAGCAGCACGGCCCGCAGCAGTTCCAGTGCGGTGTCCAGCGGAACGCGCGCGCCGTCGTGGTAGCCGGACGGGCGCGGCGGGCCGGACGCGTCGGAGGTGTCGTCGGCGGGGAAGAGCGCCTCCAGGCCCCGGGATCTCCGGGCCGGACGGGCCCGACGGGCCGAGAAGGAGAAGAACCCTTGCGCCATCGGGTTGTCGATCAGCAGCCGGTCGACCCCGGCGTCGCGGGCGAAGCGGCCGGCGGCTGCGACACAGGTCTCGGCCATCTGTACCCGGAGGCCGTACGGGACGGCCGCGGCCGGGGTGAGGCGGTACACGAAGGGCGCCATGTCAGCGCCCCCGGCGGCTCGAAGTCGCCCCGAGGGCCGGTCGCGGACGGACAGAGGTGTTGATCATTCGACCCAGCGTAGGGCACCCGGACGATCGGGACACAGGCGTTCCGGGGCCGTCGGCACGGATTCCGCGTCGCGCGCAGCGGCCCGCTGCTCGAGGGGATCACCCGGTTCGCCGACCGCCTCGCGAAGCTGCTGACGTCGCGCACCTGATCCCGGCCGGGCGTACCGGCGTCGGGCAGCACGCGGCGCGGCGCGGGCGGGCGACACCACTCGCCCACCCGCGCCGTTTCCGTTCGTCTCCGGCGCACCCTCTGCCCTGGAGACGTGCCGGGGCCCCTCAGCCCCGGCCGTATGTGTGGAACCCGCGGCCGCTCTTGCGGCCGAGCAGCCCCGCCTGCACCATCCGCTGGAGCAGCGGGGGCGGGGCGTAGAGCGGTTCCTTGAACTCCTCGTACAGCGACTCGGCGATGGCCGCGACGGTGTCCAGGCCGATCAGGTCGGCGAGCTTGAGCGGGCCCATCGGGTGGGCGCAGCCCAGCTCCATGCCCGTGTCCACGTCCGCCGCGCTGGCGTAGCCCGATTCGGCCATGCGGATCGCCGAGAGCACGTAGGGGATCAGCAGTGCGTTGACCACGAAGCCGGCCCGGTCCTGTGAGCGGACGGTGGTCTTGCCCAGGCTTTCGCGGGCGAAGGCCTCCACGGCGGCGACGGTGTCCCCGGAGCTGTGCAGCGAGGAGACGACCTCGACGAGCGGCAGCACGGGGACGGGGTTGAAGAAGTGCAGGCCCACGACCCGGTCGGCGCGGCCGGTGGCCATGCCGAGACGCATGATCGGGATGGCCGAGGTGTTCGTGGCGAGGATCCCTTCCGGGTCCTCCACGATCTTGTCGAGGCGGGTGAAGACCTCCGACTTGGCTTCGGGGTTCTCGGTGACGGCCTCGATGACGAGCTGCCGGTCGGCGAGGTCCTCCAGGTCGCTGGTGAAGACGAGCCGGGCGAGGGCGTCCTCGGCGGAGATCCGGTCCAGCTTGCCGCGCTGGACGGCACGTTCCAGGGAGACGGCGACGCGTTCCCGGGCGGCCAGGGCGGCGGTGGCGTCCGACTCGGCGACGACGGTGTCGAGGCCGGCGCGGGCGCACACCTCGGCGATGCCGGCGCCCATCTGGCCGCCGCCCACGATGCCGATCCGGCGGATTGACGTACTCATGATCGGTTCTCCGTCCGGTGGACGAGGTGGCGGGTGTAGGCCTCGGGGGTGAAGAAGGCGGGCAGGCGGGGGGTGAGCGCGGTGTTGACGAACACCTCCCGGGCCCCGGTGACCGCGGCCTGCGGGTCCTCCTCCTCCAGCGCCGCGCATTCGGCGTCGAGGAGGTCGAGGACCGTGGCCCGGTCCACTCTGTCGTGGCGCAGCCACTGCCAGATCTGGACGCGGGCGATCTCGGCGGTCGCGGCGTCCTCCATCAGGCCGTACAGGGCGACGGCGCCGCTGCCGCGCAGCCAGGCGTCGAAGTAGCGCAGGGCCACGGCGACGTTCGAGCGGATCCCCTCCCGGGTGGGAGGCGCCGCGATCCGGCGTACGGACAGCAGGTCGGCGGCCGTGATCTCGACGTCCTCCCGGGTGCGCTCCAGCTGGTTCGGCCGCTCGCCCAGGACGCCGTCGAAGACCTCGCGGCAGACGGGGACCAGCCCGGGGTGGGCGACCCAGGAGCCGTCGAAGCCGTCCTCGGCCTCCCGCTCCTTGTCGAGGCGGACCTTCGCGAGCGCGGCGGCGTTGGCCTCCGCGTCCCGGCTGGGGACGTGGGCGGCCATCCCGCCGATGGCCTGGGCGCCGCGGCGGTGGCAGGTGCGGACGAGCAGCTCGGTGTAGGCCCGCATGAACGGGGCGGTCATGGTGACCGCGGCACGGTCCGGCAGCTGGAAGTCGGTGCGGTGGCCGAAGGTCTTGATCAGGCTGAAGAGGTAGTCCCAGCGGCCCGCGTTGAGTCCCGCGCTGTGGTCGCGCAGCTCGTAGAGGATCTCCTCCATCTCGAAGGCCGCGGTGATCGTCTCGATGAGGACGGTGGCGCGGACGGTGCCGCGGGGGATGCCGAGGAGTTCCTGGGCCAGGAGGAAGACGTCGTTCCAGAGGCGGGCCTCGTACCGGTTCTCCAGCTTGGGCAGGTAGAAGTACGGGCCGTGGCCGGCGTCGATCTGGCGCTGCGCGCAGTGGAAGAAGTACAGGCCGAAGTCGACGAGGGAGGCGGACAGGGGGCGCCCGTCGATCTCCAGGTGCTCCTCCGTCAGGTGCCAGCCGCGCGGCCGGACCATGATGGTCGCGAGGTGCCCGCCGAGGCGGTACTCCTTGCCCTCCGGGGTGGTGAAGTCGATGCGCCGTGCGATGGCGTCGAGCAGCGTCAGCTGGCCGCCGATGACGTTCGTCCAGGTCGGGGCGGTGGCGTCCTCGAAGTCGGCCATCCAGACCTTGGCACCGGAGTTCAGGGCGTTGACGGCCATCCGCCGCTCCGGCGGGCCGGTGATCTCGACGCGGCGGTCGGTCAGTCCGGGCGCGGGCGGGGCGACCCGCCAGTGCGGGTCCTCGCGCAGGGCGCGGGTGGCGAGCGGGAAGTCGAGCGGGGTGCCGCCGGCCAGGTGGCCGGAGCGGCGGTTGCGTTCCTTGAGGATCTCCAGGCGGCGGTCCGCGAACGCGGTGTCGAGCCGGCCGATGAACTCCAGGGCCTCGGGGGTCAGGATCTCCTCGTGGCGCTCACCCGGCGCACCGAGGACCTGGACGCTGCTGGTCAGAGGCGAGAGGGGCATGCGGTTCTCCTCAGCGGGGGCGGTGGGCGGTGCCCGAGGGGGAAGTCCCTCGGGCACCCGTCGGGAAGCGGTCGGCGGGGCGGCGGCGCGGCGCACGCCCGTCAGTGGCTCAGTGGAACTGCTCTTCCTCGGTGGAGCCGGAGAGCGCGGTGGTGGAGGAGGCCGGGTTGACGGCGGTGGAGACGAGGTCGAAGTAGCCGGTGCCGACCTCGCGCTGGTGCCTGACGGCGGTGAAGCCCTGGGCCTGGGCGGCGAACTCGCGCTCCTGGAGGTCGACGTAGGCGGTCATGCCGTGCTCGGCGTAGCCGCGGGCGAGGTCGAACATGCCGTGATTGAGGGAGTGGAAGCCGGCCAGGGTGATGAACTGGAAGCGATAGCCCATCGCACCCAGCTCGCGCTGGAACTTGGCGATCTGGTCGTCGTCCAGGGCCGCCTTCCAGTTGAAGGACGGCGAGCAGTTGTAGGCCAGCATCTGGTCGGGGTACCGGGCGTGGATCGCCTCGGCGAACTCGCGGGCCTGGGCCAGATCCGGGGTGCCGGTCTCCACCCAGATCAGGTCGGCGTACGGGGCGTAGGCGAGGCCGCGGGCGATGACCGGGGCCATGCCGTTCTGCACGTGGTAGAAGCCCTCGGCGGTGCGCTCACCCGTGGCGAACTGCGCGTCCCGCTCGTCGACGTCGCTGGTCAGGAGGTTGGCCGCGAGGGCGTCCGTCCGGGCGATGATCAGGGTGGGCACGTCGGCGATGTCGGCGGCGAGGCGGGCCGCGTTCAGGGTGCGGATGTGCTGCGAGGTGGGGACGAGGACCTTGCCGCCCAGGTGACCGCACTTCTTCTCGGAGGCGAGCTGGTCCTCGTAGTGGATGCCGGCCGCGCCCGCGGCGATCATCGCCTTGGTCAGCTCGAAGGCGTTGAGCGGGCCGCCGAAGCCGGCCTCGGCGTCGGCGACGATCGGGGCCAGCCAGTCGGTGGTGTCGCTGCCGCCCTCGGCGGTGGCGATCTGGTCGGCGCGCAGCAGCGCGTTGTTGATGCGGCGGACCACCTGCGGGACCGAGTTGACGGGGTAGAGGCTCTGGTCCGGGTAGGTGTGTCCGGCCTGGTTCGCGTCGGCCGCGACCTGCCAGCCCGAGAGGTAGATCGCCTGGAGCCCGGCGCGGACCTGCTGGACCGCCTGGCCGCCGGTCAGCGCGCCGAGTGCGTGGATGTAGTCCCGCTCGTGGAGCTGGCGCCACAGCCGCTCGGCACCGCGCCGGGCCAGGGTGTGCTCCTCGCGGACGCTGCCCGAGAGCCGGACCACGTCCTCGGCCGTGTAGGTGCGCTCGATGCCCGCCCAGCGAGGGTCGTCGGCCCACCGCTGCTTGAGCTGCTCGGCCGCCGCCGTCGTGTTCGCCTCTGCCATGACCGTCACCGTTTCCATCCGTCGCTTGTCTTGCCAACGAGCCGGGACATGAACCCGGCAGATTGACACTCTGTGCCTGATAAGGAGATGCGGCCGCCGAACCCGGCCATGGGCCGAAGCTGAGCAATGCTGCCGAGCCGCCGGGTCGAACTGCCTAGATGGCCGAAATCAGGGCGCGAATCGGGCCAGTCAGTCCTTCTCGGCCACCGTGCCCGGCGGGCCGCAGCACCGACTCTGGCACTGACACTGAGTGCCATCAACCAGGTACATCTGCCAAGCTTTGCGAATCTTCGGCACCGGAATTGCCAAGGTTGCGAAGCCCATCGGCTGCGAAGATCCCCGTATCCTGGCGGCGCGATCGGGGCCGGGCGGCGAAGGAGTGCGGTGAGCAAGACGTACGCGGGGGCGCGGCTGCGCAGGCTGCGCGAGGAGCGGCGGATGACCCAGGCCGACCTGGCCCGGATGCTCGCCATCTCCCCCAGCTACCTCAACCAGATGGAGCACGACTCCAGGCCGCTCACCGTGCCGGTCCTGCTGCGGCTCACCGAGGCCTTCGGAGTGGATCCCGGCTTCTTCTCCGAGCGCGACACCAGCCGGCTGGTCGCCGACCTGCGCGAGGCGCTCGCGAACGAGGTGGCCGAGGCGCGCGTCTCCCCCTCCGACCTGGCGGAGCTGGCCACCCGGATGCCGGCCGTCGCCTCGGTCCTGCTGGACCTGGGCCGGCGCAGCCAGCTCCTCACCGAGCGGCTCGCCGACGCCGCCGACGGGCGGGACGCGGTGACCGACAGCCCGCGTTCACCCCACGAGGAGATCCGCGAGTTCTTCTACCGCCGGCAAAACTACCTCCACGACACCGATCTCGCCGCCGAGGAGCTGGCCTCCGAGATCGGCATCCGCCCGGGGGACGTCGTCCGCGCCCTGGCCCACCGGCTCTCCGAGCGGCACGGGGTCAGGACGGCGACGGACTCCGACCGGCTGCACCACTACGACCCCACCGCCCGGGTCCTGCACCTGTCGAACCGGCTCCGGCCGGGACAGCAGGCGTTCCGGATGGCCACCCAGCTGGCGCTGATCGAGTACGGGACCGAGCTCGACCGGCTGGCCGCCGAGGACTTCCCGCCCGGCTCCCCCGTCCACGCCCTCGCGAGGATCGGCATCGCCAACCACTTCGCGAGCGCCCTCATCCTCCCGTACCGCGCCTTCCACACGGCCGCCGAGGAGTTCCGCTACGACATCGAGCGGCTCACCGACCACTTCGGGATCGGCTACGAGACGGTCTGCCACCGGCTGAGCACCCTGCAACGCCCCAGGCTGCGCGGAGTTCCCTTCTCCTTCGTCCGGGTGGACCGGGCCGGGAACATGTCCAAGCGGCAGTCGGCGACCGGATTCCACTTCTCCCGCGCGGGAGGCACCTGCCCGCTGTGGAACGTGTACGAGGCCTTCGCCGCGCCCGGACGCATCCACGTCCAGGTGGCCGCCATGCCCGACGGGCAGCGGTACTTGTGGACCGCCCGCGCCGTCACCCGGCACCGCGGCGGCTGGGGCGAGCCCGGCAAGACCTTCGCGATCGGGCTCGGCTGCGAGATCCGGCACGCCTCCCGGCTCGTGTACGCCGACGGGCTCGACCTCGACAACACGGCGGCCGCGACCCCCATCGGAATGGGCTGCCGCCTGTGCGAACGGCTCGACTGCCCGCAGCGGGCCGTACCGCCGCTCGGCCGGGCGCTGGCCGTCGACGAGAACAGCAGCACCTTCATCCCCTACCCGGTGGTCACCCGGTGACCATCCGGTGACCGGCACTCAGGACTGAGCGGGCGCCGGTCCCCACCGAAGGCGCGCGGCGGCGGCTCTGGACTTACTAGGACGTCCAACTATATGTTCGTGCCACAAGGTCCGCGGTGCAGGGAAGCCGGTGAGAAACCGGCACGGTCCCGCCACTGTGACCGGGGAGTGTGCTGCCATCCACACGCCACTGACGAGGTCTGTCGGGAAGGCGGGCGGCACGCGGGGATCCGGGAGTCAGGATACCGGCCGCGGATGTTCCGTGTTGTCCACGAGGATGGAGCAGACACGCATGGCACCGGTTTGTACCCACGACCCTGGTGATCCGGCGGAGCGCACGCACACCTTCGCGCGCTCGTAGTCCCACGGCCCTCCCCAACGGCGCACCCCATCGGGTGCCGTCCGCCGGTCCGCCGTGCCATCCCCGGATCCAACCTGACGAGAGCAGGCACCATGGTCCGCGAACTCACCCATTTCATCGGCGGCAAGCACACCACCGGATCCTCCGGCCTCTTCACCGACGTCTACGACCCCAACACCGGCGCCGTCCAGGCCCGCGTCCCGCTCGCGGGGCGGGCCGACACCGAAGCAGCCATCGCGAACGCCGAGGAGGCGCAGGCCGACTGGGGGCAGTGGAACCCCCAGCGCCGCTCGCGCGTGCTCCTGCGTTTCCTCCAGCTCGTCGAGGGTGAACGGGACTCCCTCGCACGGCTGTTGTCCTCCGAGCACGGCAAGACCGTCGCCGACGCCCACGGCGATCTGCAACGCGGCCTGGAGGTGGTCGAGTTCGCCGCCGGTGTCCCGCACCTGCTCAAGGGCGAATTCACCGACAACGCGGGCACCGGGATCGACGTGCACTCACTGCGCTCGCCGTTGGGTGTGGTCGCCGGGATCACCCCCTTCAACTTCCCCGCAATGATCCCCCTGTGGCAGGCCGCACCCGCCCTGGCCTGCGGCAACTCCTTCATCCTGAAGCCGTCCGAGCGGGACCCCTCCGTACCGCTGCGCCTCGCCGAACTCTTCCTCGAGGCCGGCCTGCCGCCCGGCGTGCTCAACGTGGTCAACGGCGGCAAGGAGGCCGTCGACACCTTCCTCGAGGACCCGCGCGTACAGGCCCTCGGCTTCGTCGGCTCCACGCCGATCGCCGCACACATCTACGCCACCGCCGCCGCCCACGGCAAGCGCGCCCAGTGCTTCGGCGGCGCCAAGAACCACATGATCGTGATGCCGGACGCCGATCTCGACCAGGCCGTGGAGGCCCTCATCGGCGCCGGCTACGGCTCCGCGGGCGAGCGCTGCATGGCCATCGCCGTCGCCGTGCCCGTCGGGGAGGACACCGCGAACGCCCTGGTGGCCAAGTTGACGGAGCGCATCGCCACCCTGCGCGTCGGCCGCTCCGACGACCCCGAGGCCGACTTCGGACCGCTGGTCAGCCGGGACGCGCTCGACCGGGTGAACCGCTATGTCGGCATCGGCGCCACCGAGGGCGCCGAACTCGTCGTCGACGGGCGCGGTTTCACCCTGCCCGGACACGAGGACGGCTACTTCGCCGGAGCAACCCTCTTCGACCGTGTGACCCCGCAGATGCGGATCTACCGCGAGGAGATCTTCGGCCCGGTGCTGTGCGTCGTACGGGCCGCCGACTACGAGGAAGCCCTGCGCCTGCCCACCGAGCACCCGTACGGCAACGGCGTCGCGATCTTCACCCGCGACGGCGACACGGCACGCGACTTCACCCGGCGGGTGGGCGCCGGCATGGTCGGCGTCAACGTGCCGATCCCCGTCCCCGTCGCCTACCACACCTTCGGCGGCTGGAAGCGGTCCGGCTTCGGCGACCTGAACCAGCACGGCCCCGACTCGATCCGCTTCTACACCCGCACCAAGACCGTCACCTCGCGCTGGCCCTCGGGGGCCAAGGAGGGCGCGAGCTTCACCATCCCGACGATGGGATGAGCCCGGTGACGACCACGCTGACTGCCGATCAGCTCGCCCTCGCCGAGGTCACCCTCGACTTCACCCAGGAGCAGATCGGCCCGTACGCCGTCACCTGGGACCAGGACAAGCACTTTCCGCTGGACGTGATCCGCAAGGCGGCGGACCTCGGACTCGGCGGCGTCTACGTCCGCGAGGAGCACGGCGGCTCCGGGCTCAGCCGCAGCGACGGCGTCCTCGTCCTCGAGACCCTCGCCACCGGATGCCCCTCCATCGCCGGGTACCTCTCCATCCACAACATGGTCGCCTGGATGATCGACCGGTACGGGGATCCGGCCCAGCGGGCCCGCTGGCTCCCGGACCTGTGCACCGCCCGGTCGCTGGGCAGCTACTGCCTGACCGAACCCGGCGCCGGGTCCGACGCCGCCGGACTGCGCACCCGGGCCGAGCGCACCGGTGACGGCTACGTACTGACCGGCGTCAAGCAGTTCATCTCCGGCGCGGGCGCCTCCGACGTCTACATCGTCATGGCGCGCACCGGCGGCGAGGGCTCGGGCGGCATCTCCGCCTTCGTCGTCGAACGCGGAGACCCCGGGGTCTCCTTCGGCCCGAACGAGCGCAAGATGGGCTGGAACGCCCAGCCCACCTGCCAGGTGGTCCTCGACAGGGTGCGCGTCCCCGCCGACCGTCGGCTCGGCGCCGAGGGCGACGGCTTCCGCATCGCCATGAACGGGCTCAACGGCGGCCGGCTCGGCATCGCGGCCTGCTCGCTGGGCGGTGCGCAGAGCGCGCTGGACCGCAGCCTCGCGTACCTGGCCGACCGTGAGGCCTTCGGGTCCCGGCTGCTGGACGCCCAGGCCCTGCAGTTCCGGCTCGCGGACATGGCCACCGAGCTGGCCGCGGCCCGCGCCCTGGTCCGCCAGGCCGCCGACGCGCTGGACCGGGGCGATCCGCTGGCCCCGCAGCTGTGCGCGATGGCCAAGCGCTTCGCCACGGACACCGGCTACACGGTCGCCGACCGAGCCCTGCAACTCCACGGGGGATACGGCTATTTGAGCGAGTACGGCATCGAGAAGATCGTCCGGGACCTTCGGGTCCACCAGATCCTGGAAGGCACCAACGAGGTCATGCGCATCATCGTCGCCCGCGGGCTCACGGAGGCCCTGCGATGAACCACCCGTCCCCCGCAGAACACGACAGCGATCACGTCGTCCTGCGTACCGAGGGCCACGCCGCATACATCACCCTCAACCGCCCCAAGGCGCTCAACGCCCTCAGCCACCCCATGGTGCTCCGCATCGACGAGGCGCTGGCGAACTGGCAGCACGACCCGGACGTCGAGACCGTCGTCATCGAGGGCGCCGGTGAGCGCGGCCTGTGCGCGGGCGGCGACATCCGCGCGATCCACGAGGACGCCCGCACCGGCGGCACGGCCTCGGCGGACTTCTGGCGCGACGAGTACCGGCTCAACGCGCGCATCGCCCGCTACCCCAAGCCGTACGTCGCCCTCATGGACGGCATCGTCATGGGGGGCGGCGTCGGGATCTCGGCCCACGGCACCGTGCGGATCGTCACCGAACGCTCCCGCGTGGCCATGCCCGAGACGGGCATCGGCTTCGTCCCCGATGTCGGCGGCACCTACCTGCTGGCCCTGGCGCCCGGGGAGCTGGGCACGCACCTGGCCCTGACGGGGGCCCCGATCGGGGCGGCGGACGCGCTGCTGTGCGGGCTCGCCGATCACTTCGCGCCGTCGGAGCTGCTGCCGCGGCTGGCCGCGGACCTGGCGGGGGCCTGCGTGCACGAGGTGCTGGAACGGTACGTCGGGCCCGCGCCCGGTGGCGCGCTCGGCGGCGACCGCGAGTGGATCGACCACTGCTACGCGGCGGACACGGTGGAGGACATCGTGGAGCGCCTGCTCCGCAGCGGTGTCCCGGCGGCGAAGGAGGCCGCGGCCACCCTTGCCGCCAAGTCGCCCACGGCGCTGAAGGTGACGCTGGCCGCCCTGCGGCGCGTCCGCGGACTCGGCCCGCTGGAAAGGGTCCTGGAGCAGGAGTACCGGATCTCCTGCGCCGCTCTCTCCTCCCCCGACCTGGTGGAGGGGATCCGGGCGCAGGTCATCGACAAGGACCGCAACCCGCAGTGGTCACCGCCCTCCCTGCCGGAGGTGGCTCCGGCGGACGTGGAACGGTTCTTCGCCCCGCTCGGTGAGCGCGAACTGCAGCTGACCCGGACGGATTCGACTCAGGAGGTGCCTTGGTGAGCAGTACCGTGGCGTTCGTCGGACTGGGCCACATGGGTGGCCCGATGGCGGCCAACCTGGTGAAGGCCGGACATCGCGTCCTCGGCTTCGACCTGGTGCCGGAGCTGCTGGCCGGCGCGGCAGCGACGGGGGTGGAGCCGGCCCTGGCGGCCACCGCGGCGGCCACCGAGGCCGACGTGGTGATCACCATGCTGCCGGCGGGCAAGCACGTCCTGGCCCTGTACCGGGAGGACGGGCTGCTGGCCGCCGCGCGGCCCGGCACGCTGTTCATCGACTGCTCCACCATCGACGTGGCCGACGCCCGGGCGGCCCACGAGGCCGCCGGGGCGGCCGGTCACCGGTCCCTGGACGCGCCGGTCTCGGGCGGGGTGGTCGGTGCGCAGGCGGCGAGCCTCACCTTCATGGCGGGTGGCGGCGCAGCCGAGTTCGCGGCGGCCGAGCCGCTGCTCGCCGCGATGGGCAAGAAGACCGTGCACTGCGGGACGGCGGGCGCCGGACAGGCCGCGAAGATCTGCAACAACATGATCCTCGCCGTCTCGATGATCGGGGTGAGCGAGGCCTTCGTCCTCGCGGAGAGCCTCGGCCTGGACCACCAGGCCCTCTACGACGTGGCCTCCACCGCCTCCGGCCAGTGCTGGGCCCTCACCGTCAACTGCCCGGTGCCCGGGCCGGTTCCGGGCAGCCCGGCCAACCGCGACTACCTGCCCGGCTTCGCCGCGCCCCTCATGGCCAAGGACCTCGCCCTGGCGGCGAACGCCCTGCGGGCCGGCGGGGTGGCGGCGCCGCTGGGCCTCAAGGCCGCCGAGCTGTACGCCGACTTCGCCGCCGGCGACGGCGCGGGCCTCGACTTCTCGGCGATCGTCCGCACCCTGCGACCCCGGAACGGAACACCCGCATGACCTACGCAACCATCCTGCTGGAGCGCAAGGGACGGGTGGCCGTCCTCACCCTCAACCGGCCGGAGGCCCTCAACGCCCTCAACCTGCAGGTCATGACCGAAGTCGTGGCGGCTGCGGAGGAACTGGACCGGGACCCCGAGGTCGGCTGCATCGTCCTGACCGGCTCCGCGAAGGCCTTCGCGGCGGGCGCCGACATCAAGGAGATGCGGCCGCACAGCTACATGGACATGTACCTCTCCGACTGGTTCACCGCCTGGGACCGCCTCGGCCAGGTCCGTACGCCCACCCTCGCTGCGGTATCCGGCTACGCGCTGGGCGGCGGCTGCGAGCTCGCCATGCTCTGCGACATCCTGCTCGCCGCCGACACCGCGAAGTTCGGGCAGCCGGAGATCAGGCTCGGGGTGATCCCGGGCATCGGCGGTTCGCAGCGTCTCACCCGGGCCGTCGGCAAGGCCAAGGCGATGGAACTGTGCCTGACGGGCCGCACCATGGACGCGGTCGAGGCCGAGCGGGCCGGCCTGGTGTCCCGGATCGTCCCGGCGGACGAGTTGCTGTCCGAGGCCCTCGCGGTCGCCGAGACCGTCGCCGCGATGTCGAAGCCGGTGGCGATGATGGCCAAGGAGGCCGTGAACCGGGCGTTCGAAACCACCCTCACCGAGGGCGTCCGTTTCGAACGCCGCCTGTTCCACGCGGTATTCGCCACGGCCGACCAGAAGGAGGGCATGTCCGCCTTCGTGGACAAGCGCCCGGCCCGCTTCAGCCACGGCTGAGCCACCCGGGGCGCGGGGGCGGGGGCGGGGCGGCGAGACCGCCGAACCCACCGCCCCCGCCCCCGCCGATGGAAACCGTCTAGGTGAGTTGTCCGGAGAGGTTGATGCCGCGGCTGGCGGGTATTTGGCCTGCTATTCCGGTGTGGGGTCGGTGGTAGTTGTATCAGTGCAGCCAGTCGGTGAACGCTTCCATGCGTTGGCGGTCTGAGGTGTAGGGCTGCTGGTAGGCCCATTCCTCGAGCAGGGTGTGGTGGAAGCGTTCGACCTCGCCGCCCGTCTCCTGGGCGAGACAGCCGGCCAGCCAGACGCGCTGGAGCTGTCCGCCGGACAGGTGCTCGGCGCCGCGATCGGCGAGTTCCCCGACGCCCGTGAGGGTGAGCGCGCGGTCCACCGCGGCCCGCCCCCAGCGCGGCCCGCGCATTGTTCGGGGAATGTACGGACGGCGGCGCGCCCGCCGGAACGGCGGGTCGGCGCGGTTAGCATCGATGCGGCCGACCGCGCGTGAGAGGCAGTGATGACGCAGTCCAGGGGCCTCGTACTGATCGTCGAGGACGAGCGCCACATCTCCGACGTACAGCGCCTCTACTTGGCGCGTGACGGCTTCGGTGTCCACGTCGAGGCCGACGGGGCCGCCGGTCTCGCGGCCGCGAGGCGCATGCACCCGGTGGCGATCGTCCTGGACATCGGCCTGCCCGGGATGGACGGCATCGCCTTCTGCCGCGCCCTGCGGGATGCCGGCGACTGGACACCGGTCCTGCTGGTCACCGCGCGCGGCGAGGAGGCCGACCGGATCCTCGGCCTCGAACTCGGCGCGGACGACTACCTGACCAAGCCGTTCTCGCCGCGCGAACTCGTCGCCCGGGTCAGGACCGTACTGCGCCGGGCGGCGGGCCCGCCCGGTCCGCCGCCCGGGAGCACCGGGCGGCTCCAGGTGGACCCGGTCAGCCGCACCGTGCGCCGCGACGGTGAGCAGGTCGAACTCACCGCCACCGAGTTCAACCTGCTCGCCCACCTCCTGCAGCACGCGGGCCAGGTCTTCACCCGCGAGCAACTGCTCTCCCAGGTATGGGGGTACCCCGGCTACCGCGACACCCGCATGGTCGACGTCTTCGTCTCGCAGGTGCGCGCCAAGCTCGGCGACGCGAGCCCGATCCGGACGGTCCGCGGCGTCGGGTACAGCGCGACGGCTCCCGGCCCGTGAAGCGCCCCCGCCGCCCGGACCCCCTTCGTGGCCCGCTGCCCTGCCCTGCGTCCGGCACTCCGTCCAGCCCTCGGTCCGGCCCACGCTCCGACCCCGGGACGGGCGCGCGTCGCGGCTCCCTCACCCGCAAGATCGTGGTGCTGACCACCGTGGTGGCGGCGCTCGCGGTGGCCCTGACCGGGCTGATCGCCTGGCAGACCGCCGCACACGGCGCGGAGCAGCGCGAACGCGACCAGCTGACGCGTCAGGCAACGGTCCTCAGCCGCCTGCCGGCCCTCTCGGAGGCGCTCTTCACCGGAGCCCAGGCCCTGGCCGGGCCGAACGGGGTGCAGATCGCGGTCATTGCCCCGGACGGCACCGTGAGCGGAACCGCCAGCCCGGCCGTCGACCGGGTGTCCAAATCTGCGTTGCTCGCGGGGAAGCCGGTCTCCACCACCGGGATCCTGGGCGGCCAGGAGGTCCTGCTGGTGGGCCGGCCCGGCGTGCGCGGTGGCGCGGTCGTCCTGACCGAGCCGTACACCGTGGTCACCGAGAACACGAACCAGATCCGCCGCAACGTGATCGTGCCGCTGGTGTTCGGCATGCTCGGAGCGGCCCTCGCCGGAGCGCTCCTGGCCCGCCGGATCGCCCGTCCGCTCGTGACGGCCGCGCAGATCGCGCACCGGCTCGCCGACGGCGAACGCGGCGTACCGGCGCCGGTCGACGGCCCCCGGGAAACCGCCGACATCGGGCGCGCGCTCAACGTCCTGGACGGGGCGCTGGCCCACAGCGAGAACCGGCAGCGGGAGTTCCTGCTCTCCGTCTCCCACGACCTGCGCACACCGCTGACCGCGCTCCAGGGCTACGCCGAGGCACTGGCCGACGGACTGATCGAGCCGGACCGGGTGCCCGGGGTCGGCTCCATCCTGGCCGACGAGACCCGCCGCCTGGACCGGTTCCTGCGGGATCTGCTGGACCTGGCCCGGCTGGAGGCCGACGACTTCCGCCTGGACGTGGCACCGGCCGACCTCCGCGCGGTCGTCTCCGAGGCCGCCGCGTTCTGGACCGGGCTGTGCGCACGCCATGGTGTGGATCTCCGGATCGAACAGCCCGACCGGCCCGTCGTCGTCGCAACGGACGCCTTCCGGGTCCGGCAGCTGATCGACGGCCTGGTGCAGAACGCCCTGCGGGTCACGCCCGAGGGCGCTCCCCTGGTACTCGCCGTCCATGCGGCCTCCGCGGGCGGCGGGGCCGAGCTGCAGGTCCGCGACGGCGGGCCCGGCCTCACCTACGACGACGTACGCATCGCCTTCGACCACGGCGCCCTCCACGAGCGCTACCGGGACACCCGCCCGGTCGGCAGCGGCCTGGGGCTGGCCATCGCCCACCGGCTGACCGGGCGGCTCGGCGCCGCCATCCGCGTCGAGGGGCACGGCCCCGAGGGCGGCGCCTGCTTCACCGTCACCTTCCCGCCGGCGCCCGCCCCCGGCTGATGAGGCGCGCGCCCCGTCGTCGCGGCGGGCGCGGCGGGCGCGGCGGGCGCGGCGGGCGCGGCGGGCGCGGCGGGCGCGGCGGGC